>NZ_BLJG01000038.1 GCF_009932375.1 Pseudomonas juntendi | reverse complement strand
TTGCCAGCGATAGGGCCCGAACAGGCCATCTTCCCCTCAAATCAAAAGCCCAACAAATTCAAACCCTTGGCTAACCTCAGCGATTCCCGCTAGCATCCGCCCAATCATTTGCGCCAATAATAAGTTCAAACCCGCAGCGCCCAACCATCGAGGCCAGCATGTACATCTATCGTTTGGTCCTGCTTCTGGTCGTGGGGATCTACCTGTTCTCACCGGCCATCATGGACTGGTGGATCGAACCGACCGGAGCGTGGTACCGCCCGTACCTGCTCTGGCTGATCCTGATCGTCGTCACCTTCATCCTGCAGAGCCAACGAGATGCCGATGAGCTTTAGCCTGACCCAGATGATCCTGATCAGCGCCGGGTACCTCATGGTGCTGTTCGGCGTAGCCTGGGTCAGCGAGCGTGGGCTGATCCCGCGCGCCATCATTCGCCACCCGCTCACCTACACCCTGTCGCTGGGCGTATACGCCAGCGCCTGGGCGTTCTACGGCTCGGTGGGCCTCGCCTACCAGTACGGCTACGGCTTCCTTGCCTGTTACCTGGGGGTGTCCGGTGCATTCCTGCTGGCGCCAGTGCTGCTGTACCCGATCCTGAAGATCACCCGCACTTACCAGCTGTCGTCGCTGGCCGACCTGCTGGCGTTCCGCTTCCGCAGCACCTGGGCCGGCGCGTTGACCACCCTTATCATGCTGATTGGCGTACTGCCGTTGCTGGCGTTGCAGATCCAGGCGGTGGCCGACTCGATCAGCATCCTTACCGGTGAGCCGGTCAAGGCCCGGGTGGCCTTCGCGTTCTGTGCGCTGATCATCCTGTTCACCATCTTCTTCGGCTCACGGCATATCGCCACGCGCGAAAAGCATGAAGGGCTGGTGTTCGCAATCGCCTTCGAGTCGGTGATCAAGCTGCTGGCACTGGGCGGCATCGGCCTGTACGCCCTGTATGGCGTGTTTGGCGGCCCGCACGAGCTGGAAGTGTGGCTGCTGCAGAACCAGACCGCCCTGGCCGCGCTGCACACCCCGCTGCAGGAAGGCCCGTGGCGCACCCTGCTGCTGGTGTTCTTCGCCTCGGCCATCGTCATGCCGCACATGTACCACATGGCCTTCACCGAAAACCTCAACCCACGCTCGCTGGTCAGCGCCAGTTGGGGCCTGCCGCTGTTCCTGCTGCTGATGAGCCTGGCCGTGCCGCTGGTACTCTGGGCCGGGCTGCGCCTGGGCGCCAGTACCAACCCCGAATACTTCACCCTGGGCCTGGGCATTGCCGCCAACAACCAGGCACTGGCCCTGCTGGCCTATATAGGCGGCCTGTCGGCGGCCAGTGGCCTGATCATCGTCACCACCCTGGCGCTGTCGGGCATGGCCCTCAACCACCTGGTGCTGCCGCTATACCAGCCCCCGGCCGAGGGCAACATCTACCGCTGGCTGAAATGGACCCGCCGCGCACTGATCGTCGCCATCATCACCGCCGGCTTCATGTTCTACCTGACCCAGAACAACCACCAGAGCCTGGCCAACCTGGGCATCGTGGCGTTCGTGGCCACGCTGCAGTTCCTGCCCGGCGTGCTGTCCGTGTTGTACTGGCCGACCGCCAACCGCCGCGGCTTCATCGCCGGGCTGCTGGCCGGCACGCTGGTGTGGATGGTGACCATGCTGCTGCCGCTGCTGGGCAACCTGCAAGGCTTCTATATCCCGCTGCTGGACATGATCTACGTGCTGGACGATACCAGCTGGCACATGGCGGCCATCGCCTCGCTGGCGGCCAACGTGCTGCTGTTCACCCTGATTTCGCTGTTCACCAACGCCAGCACCGAAGAGGTCAGCGCCGCAGAAGCCTGCGCGGTGGACAACGTGCGCCGCCCACAGCGCCGCGAACTGCACGCAGCCTCGCCCCAGGAATTCGCGACCCAACTGGCCAAGCCGCTGGGCGCCAAAGCCGCGCAAAAGGAAGTGGAGCAGGCCCTGCGCGACCTTTACCTGCCGTTCGACGAACGCCGGCCATACGCCCTGCGCCGCCTGCGTGACCGCATCGAGGCCAACCTGTCGGGCCTGATGGGCCCGAGCGTGGCTCAGGACATGGTCGAGACCTTCCTGCCGTACAAGTCCGGTAACGAGAACTACGTCACCGAGGACATCCACTTCATTGAAAGCCGCCTGGAAGACTACCACTCGCGCCTGACCGGCCTGGCCGCCGAGCTCGATGCCCTGCGCCGCTACCACCGCCAGACCTTGCAGGAGCTGCCCATGGGCGTCTGCTCGCTGGCCAAGGACCAGGAAATCCTCATGTGGAACAAGGCCATGGAAGAGCTCACCGGCATTGCCGCCAAGCACGTGGTCGGCTCACGCCTGGTGACCATCGCCGAGCCCTGGCGCGGGCTGCTGCAGGGCTTCATCAACGTGCCCGACGAGCATCTGCACAAACAACGCCTGGCACTCGATGGCCAGCCACGCTGGCTGAACCTGCACAAGGCGGCCATCGATGAACCACTGGCCCCCGGTAACAGCGGCCTGGTACTGCTGGTCGAGGACCTGACCGAAACCCAGGCCCTGGAAGACAAGCTGGTGCATTCCGAGCGCCTGGCCAGCATCGGCCGGCTGGCCGCCGGCGTGGCCCACGAAATCGGCAACCCGATCACCGGCATCGCCTGCCTGGCGCAAAACCTGCGCGAGGAGCGTGAAGGCGACGGCGAAATCACCGAGCTGTCCAGCCAGATCCTCGACCAGACCAAACGCGTGTCACGCATCGTCCAGTCGTTGATGAGTTTTGCCCATGCCGGTGGCAGCCACCAGAACAGCGAGGAACCGGTGTGCCTGGCCGAAGTGGCGCAGGACGCCATTGGTCTGCTGGCGTTGAACCGGCGTAATTTCGAAGTACAGTTCTTCAACCTCTGCGACCCCGACCATTGGGTAGAAGGCGACCCGCAGCGCCTGGCCCAAGTGCTGATCAACCTGCTTTCCAACGCGCGCGACGCCTCGCCGCCCGGTAGCGCAGTGCGCGTGCGCAGCGAGGTGAGCGAGCACACCGTCGACCTGATCGTCGAGGACGAGGGCAGCGGCATCCCGAAGAACATCCAGGACCGTCTGTTCGAGCCGTTCTTCACCACCAAGGACCCCGGCGAGGGAACCGGACTGGGCCTCGCTCTGGTCTATTCCATCGTGGAAGAGCATTATGGGCAAATCACCATCGACAGCCCGGCCGACATCGAACGGCAACGTGGCACCCGGATCCGCGTGACCCTGCCCCGGCATGTCGTAGCGACGTCCCCTGAAATTCGAGACCGTCGAGAGAATTGAATCAATGCCGCACATTCTGATCGTCGAAGACGAAACCATCATCCGCTCGGCCTTGCGTCGTCTGCTCGAGCGGAACCAGTACCAGGTCAGCGAAGCCGGCTCGGTGCAGGAAGCCCAGGAACGCTTCAGCATTGCCACTTTCGACCTGATCGTCAGTGACCTGCGCCTGCCAGGTGCACCCGGCACCGAGCTGATCAAGCTCGGCCAAGGCACCCCGGTGCTGATCATGACCAGCTACGCCAGCCTGCGCTCAGCCGTGGACTCGATGAAGATGGGCGCGGTGGACTACATCGCCAAGCCCTTCGACCACGACGAAATGCTGCAAGCGGTGGCCCGCATCCTGCGCGACCGGCAGAACGCCCCGGCTGCGGCACCGGCTGCCGAGCCCCGCGCCAGCACCGGCAAGGCAGCCCCTGCCGACAAAGCGGCCCCGGCAGCGGCCAATGGCGACATCGGTATCATCGGCTCGTGCCCGCCCATGCAGGACATGTACAGCAAGATCCGCAAGGTGGCCCCAACCGATTCCAATGTGCTGATCCAGGGCGAATCGGGTACCGGTAAAGAGCTGGTGGCGCGCGCCCTGCACAACCTGTCGCGGCGCGCCAAGGCGCCGATGATTTCGGTGAACTGCGCGGCCATCCCCGAAACCCTGATCGAGTCCGAACTGTTCGGCCACGAGAAAGGCGCGTTCACCGGCGCCAGTGCCGGCCGTGCGGGCCTGGTGGAGGCCGCCGACGGTGGTACTTTGTTCCTTGATGAAATCGGCGAACTGCCCCTGGAAGCCCAAGCCCGCCTGCTGCGCGTGCTGCAGGAAGGGGAAATTCGCCGGGTCGGTTCGGTGCAGTCGCAAAAGGTCGATGTGCGCCTGATCGCCGCGACCCACCGCGACCTGAAGAACCTGGCCAAGGCCGGCCAGTTCCGCGAAGACTTGTACTACCGCCTGCACGTGATCGCCCTGAAGCTGCCCGCGCTGCGCGAGCGCGGCAGCGACGTCAATGAAATCGCCAGTGCCTTCCTGGCCCGCCAGAGTGCGCGCATCGGCCGGGATGACCTGCACTTCTCTGCCGAAGCCGAACAGGCCATTCGTCACTACAGCTGGCCGGGCAACGTACGTGAGCTGGAAAACGCCGTGGAGCGCGCGGTCATTCTCAGCGAGAGCGCAGAAATTTCTGCCGACCTGCTGGGTATCGACATCGAGCTGAGCGACCTGGAAGAAGACGATATTCTCGACAACGCCCTGGCGGTGGCCAGCGCGGCCAATGCCAGCCACGAGCCGACCGAGGACTTGTCCCTGGAAGACTACTTCCAGCACTTCGTGCTCGAGCACCAGGACCACATGACCGAGACCGAACTGGCCCGCAAGCTCGGCGTCAGCCGCAAATGCCTGTGGGAACGCCGCCAACGCCTGGGCATTCCGCGGCGCAAGAGCAACGCCACCAGCGATAACTGACCTGCCTGGGTGGGAGGTTCCTCCTGCCCCTTCTCTACCAGCCTCACCGGCCTGTTCGCGGGCTCGCCCGCTCCCATAAGCACGGCGCAACCTTGCAGCCCGCGGTGATCCTGTGGGAGCGGGCAAGCCCGCAAAACGGCCAGCCACCACACCCCAGGTAACACATCTGCCGCCGCAAAAATCTGTTACCCACCCTCTGCGCCGTAACAGTCACCGAGGCGTACGGTAACGAAAATTCCACATTGCGGGCCTGCCACAAACCTGCAGAATCCACCAACCCATTGATTTTACTGGTTTTTCAAAAGTTGGCACGGCACCTGCTATATCTCTGGTACAAGAACAATAACAAGCACTGCAACTCATAATAAGAACAAGACGAAACGGCTCACGCACAATAAAAACAAGACGGCGGAGGCGCAGCTAACTGATTCTTTTGGAGAGGATGCGTGTTTGGGGCTTGCCCCACGACCAGGCAGAGAACAACAAAAACTGCACTAAAAAGCAGCGCCTGAACTGGTTGGATCGACAGATCAACGTGACATCAGCGGCCAAAGCAATCCGTTTGCTCTTTACCCCCGGTTTGGGGGTCGTCCACAAGCTTCAGGCTTTGTGGGCAGGGCACTCAACAAAAACAAAAAGCCCGGCAAAAAAATAATAAGAGCACGCAACGACACTTCTTGGGGAGCTTAGGCTCCCCTTGTCGTTTCTGCGATTCCCGCAGGCTTCCTGCTACCCGCCTACACCATTCCCTGAGTAAATGCTAGAATCCCCGCCCATCATGCGGCCATTCTCCTATTCTTGGCCGAACATTCCTTCAAACAGTGCATCCCATGCTGAAGAAGCTGTTCCAGTCGTTCCGCCCGCCCGTACCGGGCCAGCACCACAGGCGCACCACGCCTGAGGTGATCAACAAGAGCCAGCACTCGTTGCAGCGCCACCAGTTCAGCCGCCACGCGGTGAACATTGTCGAGCGCTTGCAGGCTGCCGGTTACCAGGCCTACCTGGTCGGTGGCTGCGTCCGCGACCTGATGCTGGGCATTACGCCGAAAGACTTCGACGTTGCCACCAGTGCCACCCCTGAACAGGTCCGTGCCGAGTTCCGTAATGCGCGCATCATTGGCCGCCGCTTCAAGCTGGTCCATGTGCATTTCGGCCGTGAAATCATCGAAGTCGCTACCTTCCGTGCCCCGCATACGGAAGATGACCAGAATGACAGCCACCGTTCGTCGCATAACGCCAGTGGTCGCATCCTGCGTGACAACGTATACGGCACCCTGGAAGAAGACGCGCAGCGCCGCGACTTCACCATCAACGCCCTGTACTACGACCCGGTCAGCGAGCGCATTCTCGATTACGCCAACGGCGTGCACGATGTTCGCAACCGCCTGCTGCGGCTGATCGGCGATCCGACGCACCGCTACCAGGAAGACCCGGTGCGCATGCTGCGCGCAGTGCGCTTTGCGGCCAAGCTGGACTTCGGTATCGAGAAGCACACCTTCAAGCCGATCCGCGAACTGGCCCCACTGCTGCGCGAAATCCCGCCAGCGCGCCTGTTCGAAGAGAGCCTGAAGCTGTTCCTGTCGGGCCAAGGTGCCATCGCCTTTGAAATGCTGGTCGACCTGGAGCTGTTCGAGCCGCTGTTCCCGGCTAGTGCGCACGCGCTGGAAGAGCGCCCGACCTATACCCACACGCTCATCAGCCAGGCACTGAACAACACCGACCTGCGGGTGAAGCAGGGCAAACCGGTAACGCCGGCGTTCCTGTTCGCCGCGCTACTGTGGCCTGCCCTGCCAGCCCGCGTGCTGCATTTGCAGAGCCAGGGCGTACCCCCGATTCCGGCCATGAATGGCGCAGCCCACGACCTGATCGCCGAGCAATGCGCCCGCATCGCCATCCCCAAGCGCTTCACCCTGCCAATCCGGGAAATCTGGGACATGCAGGAGCGCCTGCCACGCCGCAGCGGCAAGCGCGCCGACATGCTGCTGGACAACCCGCGCTTCCGTGCCGGTTACGATTTCCTGCTGCTGCGTGAAAGCGCGGGCGAAGACACCGACGACCTGGGGCAATGGTGGACCGATTACCAGGACGCCAACGACAGCGAGCGCCGCGAGATGATCCGCGACCTGGGCAACCGTGACGAAGGCAGCACTGCCGGCCCGCGTAAACGCAAGCGCAGCGGCAGCAAACGCAAGCGCGCTGGCGACGAGGCATTCGAGTGACGACGCGCGCCTACGTCGGCCTGGGCAGCAACCTGGCTGCACCGGCCGAGCAGTTGCGCAGCGCGTTGCAGGCGCTGGACCAGGTCGCGGCCACGCGCCTGGTAGCAGCCTCTGCCTTTTACACCAGCGATTCGCTGTTGCCCGGGCAGCCACGCTATACCAACGCCGTCGCGGCGCTGGACACCCAGCTGGCACCGCTGGCCTTGCTCGATGCCCTGCAAGCCATCGAGAACGACCAGGGCCGGGTGCGCGCCGAGCGCTGGGGCCCACGCACGCTGGACCTGGACATCCTGCTGTTCGGCGACCAGGTGCTCGACGAGCCCCGCTTGAAGGTGCCGCATTACCACATGCATGCCCGCCCCTTCGTACTGTACCCGCTGGCCGAGCTGGTACCGGGCGACTTCCGCCTGGCCGATGGCCGCGCCCTTGCGCAGCTGCTTGAGGCTTGCCCATTCGTCGGCCTGGAGCGCTTGTAAACCGGGTGCTCCAGCCCGTTGCACCGGCCCGGTAACGCCAGTAACACCCTGATCGTAACAATGCGGTAACAGGGTGATTGACTTCCCCCACCTCGCTCACGACTATAGGCGTCCCGTGTGGCAACTGACTGCCGCATACCCGTATTTAGGCCCGGACGGACCTGTGCCCGAACATCACGCGCGATGATGTGCCGCTCCGGAAGATGACTACACGCGTTGAATGCAGTCGTTTTTTACAGCGCCTGAACGAGGAATTTCCTACATGCCTGAAGTAACCCTGACCACCCTGCATGGCCTCAAGGCCAAGGGTGAAAAAATCACCATGCTGACCTGCTACGACGCGACCTTCGCCAAAGTCGCCAGCCAGGCCGGTGTTGAAGTGTTGCTGGTGGGCGACTCGCTGGGGATGGTCCTGCAGGGCCACGACAGTACCTTGCCGGTGACCACGGCCGACATGGCCTACCATACCGCCAGCGTCAAACGTGGCAATGACGGCGCGCTGATCCTGGCAGACCTGCCATTCATGGCCCATGCCACCCCGGAACAGGCCTTTGCCAACAGCGCCACGCTGATGCAGGCAGGCGCCCACATGATCAAGATCGAAGGTGCCGCCTGGCTGGCAGAAACCATTCGCCTGCTGGCTGAGCGTGGCGTACCGGTGTGTGCGCACCTGGGCCTGACCCCGCAGACCGTCAACGTACTGGGCGGCTATAAAGTGCAAGGCCGCCAGGAAGCCCAGGCCCGGCAGATGCGCGCTGATGCCATTGCTCTGGAACAGGCCGGTGCAGCCATGCTGCTGCTGGAGTGCGTACCCAGCGAACTGGCCGCGGAAATCACCAACGCGGTCGGTATTCCGGTGATCGGCATCGGCGCCGGCAGTGCCACCGATGGCCAGGTGCTGGTGCTGCACGACATGCTTGGCCTGTCGCTGAGCGGCCGGGTGCCCAAGTTCGTGAAGAACTTCATGCAGGGCCAACCGGATATCCACAGCGCCCTCGTTGCTTACGTCGAGGCCGTAAAGCAAGTCAGTTTCCCAGGCAGCGAACACGGGTTCAGTGCATGAATACAGTCAAGACCGTCCGCGAACTGCGCGCAGCAGTAGCCCGTGCCCGCGGTGAGGGCAAGCGCATCGGTTTCGTGCCGACCATGGGCAACCTGCACAGCGGCCACGCGGCCCTGGTCACCAAGGCCGCGCAGCGTGCCGATTTCGTGGTCGCCAGCATCTTCGTCAACCCGCTGCAGTTCGGTGCCAACGAAGACCTGGACAGCTACCCGCGTACCTTGGCCGCCGACCAGGAGCGCCTGCTGCAAGCCGGCTGCAACCTTTTGTTCGCACCCAGCGTGGCAGAGATGTACCCCGACGGCATGAGCGTGCAAACCCGGGTCAGTGTTCCCCAGCTTTCCGAAGGCTTGTGCGGCGCCAGCCGGCCAGGGCATTTCGAAGGTGTGGCCACCGTGGTCACCAAGCTGTTCAACATGGTCCAGCCAGACCTTGCGGTGTTCGGTGAAAAGGACTTCCAGCAACTGGCAGTGATCCGCGCCATGGTCCGCGACCTGAACATGCCGATCCAGATCATTGGCGAGCCCACCGTGCGGGCCGACGATGGCCTGGCGCTGTCGTCGCGTAATGGTTACCTCACGCCCGAGCAGCGGGCCACCGCGCCCGCGCTGTACCGTACGCTGCAGCATATCGCTTCGGCCATTGGCCGCGGGCAGCGGGATTTTGCCGCGCTGGTTGCCCAAGGGCAGGCGCAGCTGGTTGCCGCGGGTTTGCGTCCAGATTACCTGGAAGTGCGCCATGCCGTGAGCCTGCGCCCGGCGGTGATCGATGATCGCGACCTTGTGGTGATTGCGGCGGCTTACCTGGGTAACACCCGGTTGATCGACAATCTGTACCTGCATGTGGAAGAGAAAACCGCATAAAGGCCTTGGGGGCTGCTTTGCAGCCCCCTCAAAATCCCCGTCCCACAGCCATTCCCAGCGCGTGACCTTTGCCTATAATGATGCAGCCTGAACCCGGCAATGACTGCCGTGTCAAAGGCCTCACCACGCATTAAGGGAACCCCGCGCAATGGCGTATTACCGTACACCCCACGATGTGACGGCGCTGCCCGCCTGGCAGGCGCTTCAGCAACACCGCGATGCCATGCAGAGCTTCAGCATGCGCGACGCCTTCGCCGCCGATGCCCAACGCTTCGACCAGTTTTCCCTTAGCGCTTGCGGCCTGTTTCTCGATTACTCGAAAAACCTGATCACCGAGCAAACCCGCGATCTGTTGGTCAACCTGGCCAACGAAGTGGGCCTGCAGGACGCTATCAAGTCGATGTTCAGTGGCGAAATCATCAACGCCTCCGAAGGCCGCCCGGTGCTGCATACCGCATTGCGCCGGCCGGTTGGCGACAAACTCAGCGTCAACGGCGTGAACGTCATGCCGGAAGTGCACAAGGTACTCAACCAGATCACTGAACTGGTTGGCCGCATCCATGACGGCCTGTGGCGTGGCTACAGCGAAAAGCCGATCACCGACGTGGTCAACATCGGCATCGGCGGCTCGTTCCTCGGCCCGGAGCTGGTTTCCGAAGCCCTGCTGCCCTACGCGCAGCGCGGTGTACGCTGCCACTACCTGGCCAACATCGACGGCAGCGAGTTCCACGAACTGTCGGCCAAGCTGCGCGCCGAAACGACCCTGTTCATTGTTTCGTCGAAGTCGTTCAACACCCTCGAAACCCTGAAAAACGCCATGGCTGCGCGTACCTGGTACCTGGCCCAGGGCGGTTCGGAGGCCGAGCTGTACCGCCACTTCATTGCGGTTTCCAGCAACAAGGCTGCCGCGGTGGCCTTCGGTATCCGCGAAGAGAACATCTTCCCGATGTGGGACTGGGTGGGGGGGCGCTACTCGCTGTGGTCGGCCATCGGCCTGCCGATCGCCCTGGCCATCGGCATGGCCAACTTCAAGGAGCTGTTGTCCGGCGCCTACACCATGGACCAGCATTTCCAGACCGCGCCGTTCGACAAGAACATGCCGGTACTGCTGGCCCTGCTGGGCGTGTGGTACGGCAACTTCTGGGGCGCCAGCAGCCATGCGATCCTGCCTTACGACCATTACCTGCGCAACATCACCAAGCACCTGCAGCAGCTGGACATGGAGTCCAACGGCAAGAGCGTGCTGCAGGACGGCACCCCGGTCAAAACCGAAACCGGCCCGGTAATCTGGGGTGGCGTCGGCTGTAATGGCCAGCACGCCTACCATCAGTTGCTGCACCAAGGCACCCAGCTGATTCCGGCCGACTTCATCGTGCCGGTCGTGAGCTTCAACCCGGTCGCCGACCATCACCAGTGGCTGTACGCCAACTGCCTGTCGCAAAGCCAGGCCCTGATGCTGGGTAAAACCCGCGAAGAAGCCGAAGCCGAGCTGCGTGGCAAAGGGCTGAACGAAGCAGACATCGAAAAGCTGGCCCCGCACAAGGTGATCCCGGGCAACCGCCCGAGCAACACCCTGGTGGTAGAGCGCATCAGCCCACGCCGTTTGGGGGCGCTGGTGGCCATGTATGAACACAAGGTGTTCGTGCAAAGCGTGGTCTGGGGCATCAACGCCTTCGACCAGTGGGGCGTCGAGTTGGGCAAGGAGCTGGGCAAGGGCGTGTACCAGCGCCTGGTCGGCAGCCTGGACGACAGCGCCGAAGATGGTTCCACCCAAGGCCTGATCAACTACTTCCGCGGCCGTCATCGCGGGTGATCTCAGGCCTGTGCCGGCCGCTTCGCGGGCACGCCCGCTCCCACAGCGATAGCGCCGCCCGCGAGCGGGGCGTAGTACCTGTGGGAGCGGGCATGCCCGCGAAGAGGCCGGCACAATTTGAACACCTCTCCCAGCTACACTGTCCTATCGAATAGCCGTTGCAGTCCCTCGCCCCTTACAAGAGCAGGACCACCGCCATGTTCGATATCCGCAACTATCCCCAGGCCCTGGCCGTCAGCCAGTCCGCCGCCCTCACACCTGACGACTACCAGCGCCTTTACCGCCAGTCGGTAGAAGACCCCGACGCCTTCTGGGCCGAGCAAGCCAAGCGCCTGGACTGGATCAAGCCGTGGTCAAGCGTGCAGCAGTGCGACCTGCGCTCCGGCGAGGCCCGCTGGTTCGACGGCGCACAGCTCAACGTCAGTTACAACTGCATCGACCGCCACCTGGCCCAGCGCGCTGAGCAGACGGCCTTGCTGTGGGAAGGCGACGACCCTAAAGATGCCAAAGCCATCAGCTACCGCGAACTGCACCGCGAAGTCTGCCGCCTGGCCAACGCCCTGAAGGCGCGCGGGGTGAAGAAAGGCGACCGCGTGTGCATCTACATGCCGATGATCCCCGAAGCAGCGTTCGCCATGCTGGCCTGCACCCGCATCGGCGCTATCCATTCGGTGGTGTTCGGTGGCTTCTCGCCGGACGCCCTGCGTGATCGTCTTCTCGATGCCGACTGCCGTACGGTGATTACCGCCGATGAAGGCGTGCGCGGCGGCAAGCGTATCCCGTTGAAGCAGAATGTCGACAAAGCCCTGGCCAGTTGCCCGGCCGTCAGCAGCGTCTTCGTGGTACGCCGTACCGCAGGCGCGGTGGACTGGGCCGAGGGCCGCGACCTCTGGTACCACGAGGCAACCGAACACGCCGGCGACGACTGCGCCCCCGAGCCCATGGCAGCCGAAGACCCGCTGTTCATCCTCTACACCTCTGGCAGCACCGGCAAACCCAAGGGCGTGCTGCACACCACCGCCGGCTACCTGTTGCAGGCAACCCTGACCTTCAAGGTGGTGTTCGATTACCGCGACGGCGAAGTGTTCTGGTGCACCGCGGATGTGGGCTGGGTGACCGGGCACAGCTACATCGTCTACGGCCCATTGGCCAACGGCGCCATCTCGCTGATGTTCGAAGGGGTACCGAACTATCCAGACACCTCGCGCTTCTGGCAGGTGGTGGACAAGCACCAGGTCAATATTTTCTACACCGCGCCGACCGCGCTGCGGGCACTGATGCGCGAGGGCTCTGGGCCACTGCAGGGCACCTCGCGCAAAAGCCTGCGCCTGCTGGGCAGTGTCGGCGAGCCGATCAACCCGGAAGCCTGGGAGTGGTACTTCGAAGAGGTCGGGCAAAAGCGCTGCCCCATCGTCGACACCTGGTGGCAGACCGAAACCGGCGGCATCATGTTGACCCCCCTGCCCGGCTCGACCACGTTCAAGCCGGGCTGTGCCACCCAGCCCATGTTCGGCGTACAGCCCGCCCTGCTGGATGAAAAGGGCGAGGTGATAGATGGGCCGGGTGCCGGCCTGCTGGTGATCAAGGCCAGCTGGCCCGGGCAGATCCGCAGTGTCTATGGCGACCACCAGCGCATGGTCGACACGTATTTCAAACCCATGCCCGGTTACTACTTCACCGGCGATGGCGCCCGCCGTGATGCCGACGGCGACTACTGGATCACCGGGCGTATTGACGACGTGATCAATGTGTCAGGGCACCGTATCGGCACGGCCGAAGTGGAAAGCGCACTGGTGTTGCATGATCGCGTCGCCGAAGCCGCCGTGGTCGGCTACCCGCATGACCTCAAGGGCCAGGGCGTGTACGCCTTCGTCACGGCCATGAATGGCGTTACACCGGACGAAGCGCTCAAGGCCGAGCTACTCGCCATGGTCAGTAAGGAAATCGGCAGTTTCGCCAAGCCCGAGCTGATCCAGTGGGCCCCGGCACTGCCCAAGACCCGCTCCGGCAAGATCATGCGGCGTATACTGCGCAAGATCGCCTGCAACGAACTGGACAACCTGGGCGATACTTCGACGCTGGCCGACCCCGCCGTGGTGCAGGACCTGATCGACAAACGCCTCAACCAGTAACCGGCGGCCGCTGCTGATGGCCGCCCTGTATCGCAGGTCGCCATGGAAGCCCTACGCCGCCATATCGAAACCCAGGTCATGAGCCTTACCGGGCTGGCCCTCGGCCAGCTCGACCTGGAGTCCCCCAAGGGTGACCCAGGGCTGTTCGGCCCGCACAGTGTCAGTTGGCAGGTGCATGGCGATTTTCCGAGCATGCTGGTCGGCGGCATCAGCGCACTCATGCTGCAGCTATTGCATCCGCTGGCCCTGGCCGGCGTGTGGGACCACTCCAACTTCCGCGAGGACTTGCTCGGCCGCCTGCGGCGCACCAGCCAGTTCATCTCCGGTACAACCTTCGGCGCGACCGGTGATGCCGAGTGGCTGATCGAGAAAGTGCGCACCATCCACCTGCAAGTGACCGGCACCGCGCCGGATGGCCGGCCCTACGCGGCCAGCGACCCAGCCTTGCTGACCTGGGTGCATGTGGCAGAGGTCAGCAGCTTTCTGGCCGCCCACTTGCGCTACCGTAACCCGCACCTGCCGCGCAGCGAGCAAGATGCCTACTACAATGAAATCGCCTTGATCGCCGAGCGCCTTGGCGCCCGTGACCTACCACGCTCGTGCCAGCAGGTGGATGCCTACCTGCAAGCCATGCGCCCGCAACTGCACTGTGATGCGCGCAGCCGGGAGGTCATGCGGATTCTGCTCGACGCCCCTGCCCCCAGCCGCCTGGCTCAACCGGTGGGCAAACTGATGCTGCACGCCGGCATCGACCTGCTGCCTGGCTGGGGCCAGAGCCTGCTTGGCCTGCAGCACCGGCCCTGGCAGCAGCGCCTGATCCGCCTGGGCCTCAAGCCCACGGCAGCGCTGCTGCGCTGGGCAATGCGCGACGGCTCCGCGCACCGCGCCAGGCGGCGCATGGGCATCGAGTGAGGGCAACAGGTCGCGCCTGCGGAACTGATTTAACGTGCCATACTCCAAGCACTCCTGCTCAGACCGACGAAGCGACACATGTACAAAGGATTGACTCGCGCCGCTGGCGCCATCGTGGCCCTGGTAGCCCTCTACAGCCTGCTTGGGTTCCTGATTCTTCCCGGCGTGGCGCTGCGTATCGCCAATCAGCAATTGGCCAAGTACGCTACCGTGCCCGCGCACCTTGAACGCATCGAACTCAACCCCTTCAGCCTCGAGCTGACCCTGTGGGGCCTGCAGCTTGGCGAGCCTGGCAAGGAGCAGATCGGTTTCGACCGGTTGTACGCCAACCTGTCGCTCGACAGCCTGTGGAGCAAGGCCCTGCACCTGGAAGCGGTCGAGCTCGACAAGCCCCGCAACCAGGTCCTGTTCGCCAAAGACGGCACACTCAACCTGACGACGTTGTTCAAGCTGCCGCCGAGCGAAGCCAAGCCCGACGAGCCACCCAGCGACCCCTTCCCGCTGCGTATCGGCAGCATCAAGCTCAAGCAAGGCTTGCTGCACTTCCAGGACATGCGCCCGAGCGAACCCATCGAGTTCCTCTACGACAACATGAACCTGGAGCTGAAGAACCTCAGCACCTTGCCTGACGACAACGCCGACATGACCCTGGTGGCCAACGGCCCCAACGGCGGGCGCATCGACTGGAACGGCACCCTCAGCCTATCGCCGATCGCCTCGCAAGGCACGCTGAAAGTCACCGACGCCAAGATGAAGCTGTTCTGGCCCTACGTGCGCGATGCCGTGCCCCTGGTGCTGCAGGACGGGCTGGTCAGCCTTCAGACCCAGTACAAGCTCAACCTCGCCAAGCAGACCGAGCTGCTGCTGGACAACGCCACGCTGCGGGTGGCCCCGTTCGCCATCAACGCGCCAGACGGCCGCCCGTTGGCGCGCCTGGCCAATCTGGAGGTGAGCGAGACGACCGTCGACCTGGTCAAGCAACAGGTCAGTGTGGGCAAGCTGCGCAGCGACAAGCTGGAAACCTGGGCTGCACTGGAAAAGGACGGCCAGCTCGACTGGCAGAAGCTGTTCGCCAGCCAACCGGCCAAAGCCACGCCGAAAGAAAAGGCCGAACCGGCTGCCGCCGGCCCTGCGCCTGAGCCGCAATCGGCCAACGAACCGGCCAAGCCTTGGCAGGTATTGCTCAAGGACGTGCAACTGCGCAACTACCTGGTGCACCTGGCAGATCGCAGCCAGAAAGAACCGGTAGCGCTCGATGTCGGCCCGCTGAATGTCGACCTGCAAGGCTTCGACAGCCTCAACCAGTCCCCCTTCATCCTCAAGCTCGATACCGGCGTAGGCAAGCAAGGCAAGCTGCAGGCCGCCGGCCAGGTGAACCTGGCGCCCATCCAGGCCAAGCTCGACGTCAGCACCCGCGACATCGACCTGCGCGTGGCCCAGGCCTACGTCAGCCCGTTCATCCTGCTGGAACTGCGCAGCGGCATGCTCGACAGTGACCTCAAGGTCGACCTGAAGAACACCACGCCACTGGCCTTCACGGTCACCGGCAAGGCCCAGGTCAGCCAACTGCATACGTTGGACACCATCAAGAGCCGGGACTTTGTGAAATGGCAACAGGTCAACGTAGACGGCTTGTCGTATGTGCACGGTGATGCCCTGTCGATCGACAAGGTGACCCTGCAGGAGCCCTACGCGCGCTTCATCATCAACGAAGACCGCACGACCAACGTCAATGACCTGTTGATCCCGCAACCGGCCGGCGCAAAGCCAAGCAGCCCGGCCACAACGGCCCCCGCCAGCAGCAACAAGCCGCTGGGCATTCATATTGGCCAGGTCGACATCAAGAACGGCTCGGCCAACTTTGCCGACCTGTCCCTTACCCCCAACTTCGCCACCGCCGTGCAGCAACTCAACGGGCAGATCGGCACCATCGACAACCGCAAGCCGGTGCCTGCCAAGGTGGATGTGAAAGGCAAGGTCGACCGCTACGCGCCGGTTACCATCAAGGGCGCCCTCAACCCGTTCAACCCGCTGGCCAGCCTGGACATCGCCACCAGCTTCAAGCGCGTCGAGCTGACCACCTTGACGCCCTATTCCGGCAAATTCGCTGGTTACCGCATTCGCAAAGGCCGGCTCAACCTCGACTTGCACTACCTGATCACCAATGGCCAGCTCAAAGCCGAGAACAAGGTAGTGGTGGAGCAACTGCAGTTAGGTGAGAAAGTCGACAGCCCGGATGCGGTCGACCTGCCGATCCGCCTGGCGGTGGCGTTGTTGAAGGACACTCAAGGCAAGATCTCGATCGAGCTGCCCGTGTCGGGCGACCTCAACAACCCGCAGTTCAGCGTGATGCCGATCGTCTGGCAAACCCTGCGCAACCTGGTGCTGCGGGCAGCCCAGGCGCCCTTCAAGTTCATCGGTGGGCTGATCACTGGCGGCGGTTCGCAAGACCTGGGTAACGTCGCCTTCGCCCCCGGTTCCAGTACCCTCAGTGGCGATGCCCAGGCGGCGCTGGACAAGCTGGCTTCCGCGCTTAAAGAACGCCCGGAGTTGCGCCTGGAAATCGAGGGCACCAGCGCCCAGGCCAGCGATGGCCCACTGATTGCCCAGCAACGCCTGGAACGTGAGTATCAGGCCACCTGGTACAAGATATTGCAGCGTCGCGGCGACAAGGTGCCTGCCAATGCCTCGATGCTGGTGGTCGACGACAGCGACAAACCCGCGATGCTCGAAGGCATCTACCGTACACGCCTGAAGCAACAACCGCCGGCCGAATGGGAGCAACTAAGCCGTGACGAACGCACGGCCAAGTTGCGCGATGCGGTGATCAAGTCGTGGGCGGAGAGTACTGCATTGTTGCGCACGCTGGGTCAGGAGCGGGCCAGCAGCATCAAGGATTACCTGGTCGACAAAGGCAAGCTGGAAGATGACCGGGTGTACTTCATCGACACCAGCCTGGGCCAGCCCGAGAAAGACGGCCGGGTGGTCACCCCGATGCATCTGGATGCTGAGTAATTAGCAAGCCTGACGCGCACCTGTGGGAGCGGCCCTTTCGCGACACAAGGCCGCTCCCACAGAGGCGGGCGCAGGCTTCAGACCAACCGCTGCCCCGACACCGCCGGGTGATACAGCGGCTGCACCTTGTTCCCCGCCGGGTCCAGCAGGTGGAAGCTGCGCGCGCCATCACCATGGCTGAAAGGCCGGTCGAGCAAGGTCACCCCTCGGGCCTTGAAGTACGCATACCAGGCCTCCAGTTCCTCGACGCTGTCCACGATGAACCCGTAATGATCTAGGGTCTGCAACCCGTTGGCAGCCCCTGCCCCGCGCCCCAGCGACATGTTGTCATTACCGCAGGTCAGGTACACCAAGTCTTCATTGGCGCGGCTCAGTACTTCCATACCCAGCACATCGACGTAAAAGCGTTCGCACTCCTCAAGGTTGGGTACCAGCAAGGCAATATGGCGCAGGCCATTCAGGCGGCCAGGGCGGGCAGGCAATTCAGACATTGGCTAGGCTCCTTTTTTGTATACAATTCATTATTGAATTTAAAACAAAAGGAGCGCTTTGTGTATAGCCTGTTCATCAAGACCCGCGTGAAGCCCGGATGTGCCGATGCTTTCCTAAGCGCGATCAAAGTCAATGCCGCTGCGTCGGTGGCCAGCGAGGCGGGTTGCCTGGTTTTCGATGTGTCGCAGGACAGGGTCGATCCGGATGTGATCTACCTGTATGAGATCTACCGCGATGATGCGGCGTATGAGGCGCATACCCAGACCGCCCATTTTCTAGATAGCCGGCCCCTGGTCGAACCGCTGATCATTGAGCAGGAATGCTTCGAGAGTGATGTGGTAGCGAGTAATCCGGCTTATTAAATAAAAGGGGCCGCGAAGCGGCCCTACAGCATTTGGTGGCCAAATCCGTTTGGCCGACGGGACATTCCTTATTCGGCTTTCAGGCCGTCAGCCGAAACGGCCTGTACGCCTTTGATCTTCTTGGCAATGCTGACTGCCATTTCTTTCTGGGTGTTAGTCACTTTCACGTCAGACGACAGCGAAACCACGCCTTTGTTGGTTTCTACCTTGATGTCGCTGCCTGGTACGCCTTTCTCGGTCATCAGGTCAGCCTTGACCTTGGTGGTGATCCAGGTATCGGAGGTAGCTTCCTTGGCTTTGGTCACCTCACCGGCCGCCAGCATCATCGGGGCCTGGGTGGTCTGTTGGGCAAAAGCCGCGTTAGCCATGGTCAGGGTCAGAGCGGTAGCAGTAGCGGCAGCAATGGCGAACTTCTTCATGTGGGTCACTCCTGTTTTTCGAAAGGTCTGCGCCGTGTGTCCTGGCGTCAGGTATGAAGGTAGTTGCATGCGCTGTGCCAGGTTTTGATTTTCTATTAAAACCTTATAAATCAGTACCTTAGCGATTAAGCGAAACGGCAGTAGTCATGCATTTTGCAATCTGCACCTGCAACCTGCATGCAAGATGCAAGTCCGCAAAAGGTTCCCGCCCCGGTCAAAAAAAAAGAGCCCCGAAGGGCTCTTTCATTGCTGCGTAGCGGTCGCTTAAACGCCCGAGGCCTTGGCCGCGGCTACGTCCTTGATCGACAGCTTGATACGGCCGCGGTTGTCCACGTCCAGCACCAGTACTTCAACTTCCTGGCCTTCCTTGAGGATGTCGGTGACTTTCTCGACGCGCGCATCGCTCAGCATGGAGATGTGCACCAGGCCGTCTTTGCCAGGCAGGATATTGACGAAGGCGCCGAAGTCGACGATACGCTCGACCTTGCCGACGTAGATCTTGCCGATCTCGGCCTCGGCGGTGATGCCCAGGATGCGCTGCTTGGCAGCATCTGCCGCTTCCTTGGTTTCGCCGAAGATCTTGATCGAGCCGTCGTCTTCGATGTCGATCGAAGCCTTGGTCTCTTCGCAGATGGCGCGAATGGTGGCGCCGCCTTTACCGATCACGTCACGGATCTTGTCGGTGTCGATCTTCATCGAGATCATGGTAGGCGCGTTGGCCGACAGCTCGGTGCGCGACTGGCCAATGACCTGGTTCATCTGGCCGAGGATGTTCAGGCGCGCTTCCAGGGCTTGGCCCAGGGCGATTTCCATGATCTCTTCGGTGATGCCGTTGATCTTGATGTCCATCTGCAGCGCGGTGACGCCTTTGGCGGTACCGGCTACCTTGAAGTCCATGTCGCCCAGGTGGTCTTCGTCACCGAGGATGTCGGTCAGGACCGCGAACTTGTCGCCTTCCTTCACCAGGCCCATGGCGATACCGGCCACTGGCGCCTTCATCGGCACACCGGCGTCCATCAGCGCCAGCGAAGCACCGCAGACCGAAGCCATGGAGCTGGAACCGTTGGATTCGGTGATTTCCGAGACCACGCGGATGGTGTACGGGAACACGTCGGCGGCAGGCAGCATGGCCTGGACCGAACGACGGGCCAGACGGCCGTGGCCGATTTCACGACGGCCAGCGCCGCCCATGCGGCCACACTCACCTACCGAGAACGGTGGGAAGTTGTAGTGCAGCATGAAGGGGTCTTTCTTCTCGCCTTCGAGGGTGTCCAGCAGCTGGGCGTCACGGGCAGTACCCAAGGTCGCAACCACCAGGGCCTGGGTTTCACCGCGGGTGAACAGCGCCGAACCGTGGGTTTTCGGCAGCACGCCCACTTCGATGTTCAGCGGGCGAACGGTCTTGGTGTCGCGGCCGTCGATTCGTGGCTTGCCGTTGACGATGTTTTCGCGAACGGTGCGGTATTCGATTTCGCCGAAGATGTCTTTTACTTCAGCAGCCGAAGGCTGGCCTTCTTCACCGGAGAACTTGGCAACCGCCTGGTCACGCAGCTCGCCCAGGCGCGCATAGCGGTCAGCCTTGACGGTAATGGTGTAGCCTTGCGAAACCGCTTCGCCGAACTCGGCACGGATGGCGTTGAACAGCTCGGTGTTGGCCACCGCAGGTTTCCAGTCCCAGGTTGGCTTGCCCGCTTCGGCAGCCAGCTCTTTCACGGCCTGGATCACGGCCTGGAACTCGTCATGGGCGAACAGTACCGCGCCCAGCATCTGGTCTTCGGTCAGCTCCTGGGCTTCCGATTCAACCATCAGCACGGCGTCGGAAGTACCGGCAACGACCATGTCCAGGCTGGAGGCAGCCAGTTGCTCGTAAGTCGGGTTCAGCAGGTAGCCGGTGCTTTCGTGGAAGGCCACGCGCGCCGCACCGATCGGGCCTTCGAATGGAATGCCGGAAATGGCCAGGGCAGCCGAGGTACCGATCATCGCAGCGATGTCCGGGTCAGTCTTCTTGCTGGTGGAAACCACGGTGCAGACAACCTGCACTTCGTTCATGAAGCCTTCCGGGAACAGCGGGCGGATCGGACGGTCGATCAGGCGCGAGGTCAGCGTCTCTTTCTCGGAAGGACGGCCTTCACGCTTGAAGAAGCCACCTGGGATCTTGCCGGCGGCGTAGGTCTTTTCCTGGTAGTGAACCGACAGCGGGAAGAAGCCCTTGCCTGGATCAGCCTGTTTGGCGCCTACCACAGTCACCAGCACGGTGACGTCGTTATCGACGGTAACCAGCACGGCGCCGGTTGCCTGACGGGCAATACGGCCCGTTTCGAGAGTGACGGTCGATTGACCGAACTGGAAAGTCTTGATTACCGGGTTCACGGTTTCCTACCTTTTTCAGTGGCTCTTGGGGGAACTGGTTTCTTGCGAATTCTTGGGCAGAACGGGGAATCGGCCCCATTGACCGTCCAGATACAACACGAGGCTGGGAGCCTGGCCGCTGCGCGGTAAACCGCTCAGCTGAACCAGGATGCCAACCTCGGAGATACGCGTGGCGTGCCCGACGACCCTGCTGCGAAACAGCAAAGCCGAAGCCTGCGACACGCCATGCACACCACTGACCAGGCCGCTATTAGCGACGCAGGCCCAGGCGACCGATCAGGGCGCTGTAACGAGTGGTGTCTTTGCCCTTCAGGTAGTCCAGCAGCTTACGACGCTGGTTAACCATACGGATCAGACCACGACGGGAGTGGTGGTCTTTATCGTTGGCCTTGAAGTGGCCTTGCAGCTTGTTGATGTTGTGGGTCAGCAGAGCAACCTGCACTTCCGGGCTACCGGTATCGCCGGCGGCTTGCTGATATTCGGCAACGATCTTAGCTTTTTCTTCAACGCTGAGGGCCATTTGGCTTCTCCTGATAACGGATCCCGCATGCGGGGTCCAATAGGCCAGGGACAAATCCCTGTATTAATAAAAAAGGTGTGACCGTGCCTACTGACAGCCACCCTTGCTGCCGTGGGGTTCGGCAATTGCCTGGCCCCGCGGTTTCGGTCATTCCGACCGAATAAGCCGACGTGGCGCGATGCGCCCGTCTTCGCTCACTTCACCGATACCGATGAAGCGCGCATTATGATCCTGTACCCGGACCATGCCAAATTGTGGCGCGTCCGGCGCGCGTACCGCCTGCCCATGCAGCCAGTAGAACGCACTGTGTTCGGACAGGCTGACCATTGGCCAGTCCTGCAGGCCGCTGTCCGAGGGCATCAGGAAGCGGTCCAGCGCTTCGTTGCCGCCTTCGGCGTGAGCCTGTTCGAGCGCTTCGAGGGTCACCGTCTGTGCCAGCGCGAAGGGCCCGGCCTGGGTCCTGCGCAGCTCGGCAACATAGGCGCCGCAGCCCAGGGCCTCACCGATATCCTCCACCAGGGTGCGGATATAGGTGCCTTTGCTGCAACCTACGCTCAACCGTGCACGGGTGCCTTCGCACTCGAGCAACTCCAAGCGGCCAATAGTAACAGAACGCGCCTCGCGCTCCACTACCTCTCCTGCACGTGCCAGCTTGTACAGCGGCTGGCCATCACGCTTGAGTGCCGAGTACATGGGCGGTATCTGGCTGATGGGGCCGCGAAAACGCGGCAGCACCGCCTCGATATCGGCGCGACCAACGGTCACCTCACGGGTCTGCAGAACCTCACCTTCGGCGTCGCCGGTGTTGGTAGTCTGCCCCAGCTGCATGACCGTTTCGTAGCCCTTGTCGGAGTCGAGCAGGTACTGCGAAAACTTGGTCGCCTCGCCAAAGCACAACGGCAGCACGCCGGTTGCCAGCGGGTCGAGGCTACCGGTGTGGCCGGCCTTTTCCGCATTCAGCAGCCAGCGCACTTTCTGCAGGGCGGCATTGGAGGTGAAGCCCAGCGGCTTGTCCAGCAGGATGATGCCGCTGACGTTGCGGCGGATACGTTTGACCTGGGCCACCGCTTACTCCTTGGTGTCCGGCTCGTCGGCTTCCTTGTGCATGCGGTCTTCGGCCACTGCACGCTCGATCAGCGCCGACAGGTGCACACCGCGGCTGACACTTTCATCGAAGTGGAAGTGCAGTTGCGGCACGCTGCGCAGTTGCATCGAACGCCCCAGGTGCAGGCGCAGGAAGCTGGCAGCGCTGTTGAGTGCCTTGAGCGACTGCTGCACCGCGTCCGGGGTTTCTTCGCCCATGACGGTGATGAACACCTTGGCATGGCCCAGGTCGCGGCTCACGTCCACGGCGGTGATGGTCACCAGGCCGACACGCGGGTCTTTGACTTCGCGACGGATCAGCTCGGCCAGCTCGCGCTGCATCTGATCGCCAATACGTTGGGTACGGCTATATTCTTTGGCCATTCTTGCTACCTGTAACTTAAAGCGGCAAACGCCCGGGCAGACCTGAGCCTGACCGGGCGCTACCTGAAGAGGTACCGCAAGCCGCCCTGCAAGGGGCGCTTGCGGCTCGCTCGCCCTTAAAGGGTACGAGCCACCTGGACTTTCTCGAAGACTTCGATCTTGTCGCCGACCTTGACGTCGTTGTAGCTCTTGACGCCAATACCGCACTCCATGCCCGAACGCACTTCGGAGGCGTCGTCCTTGAAGCGACGCAGCGATTCCAGCTCGCCTTCGAAGATCACAACGTCGTCGCGCAGTACGCGGATCGGACGGTTGCGGTACACGGTACCCTCGATGACCATACAGCCAGCGATGGCGCCGAACTTCGGCGAACGGAACACGTCACGCACTTCGGCAACACCCAGGATGTTCTCGCGAACATCGCTGCCGAGCATGCCGGTCAGGGCCTTCTTGACGTCTTCGATGATGTCGTAGATCACGTTGTAGTAACGCATATCCAGACCTTCCTGCTCGACGATCTTGCGCGCACCGGCATCGGCACGCACGTTGAAGCCGAACAGTACAGCGTTCGAAGCCAGCGCCAGGTTGGCATCGCTCTCGGTGATACCACCGACGCCACCACCAATCACGCGCACTTGCACTTCGTCGTTGCCCAGGCCGCCAAGCGAACCCTGCAGCGCCTCGAGAGAACCACGCACATCGGTCTTGAGCACGATGTTGAGGGTTTTCTTCTCTTCCTGACCCATGGTCTCGAAGATGTTTTCCAGCTTGCCGGCGTGAGCGCGGGCCAGCTTGACCTCGCGGTACTTGCCTTGACGGAACATGGCAACTTCGCGGGCTTTCTTCTCGTCGGCAACCACGGACAGCTCGTCACCGGCTTCCGGGGTACCGTCCAGGCCAAGGATCTCGACCGGGATCGACGGGCCGGCTTCCTTCACAGGCTTGCCGTTCTCGTCGAGCATGGCACGCACGCGGCCATAGTTCGAACCGCACAGCACCATGTCGCCCTGACGCAGCGTACCGTCCTGAACCAGGATGGTCGCGACCGGGCCGCGGCCCTTGTCCAGGCGCGATTCGACGACCACGCCACGACCAGGTGCAGTCGGGGTAGCGGTCAGTTCGAGGATCTCGGCCTGCAGCAGCACGGCTTCGAGCAGCTCGTCGACACCGGTACCCATCTTCGCCGATACCTTGACGAATGGCGTGTCACCACCCCAGTCCTCGGAGGTAACGCCTTCGACGGCCAGTTCGTTACGGATACGATCGAGGTCAGCACCCGGCTTGTCGATCTTGTTCACTGCAACCACCAGCGGAACGCCAGCTGCCTTGGCATGCTGAACCGCTTCGCGGGTTTGCGGCATTACGCCGTCGTCCGCCGCCACCACCAGGATGACGATGTCGGTCGCCTTGGCACCACGGGCACGCATCTGGGTGAACGCAGCGTGGCCCGGGGTATCGAGGAAGGTGACCATGCCGCGGTCGGTTTCCACGTGGTAGGCACCGATGTGCTGGGTAATGCCACCGGCTTCGCCAGCAGCAACCTTGGCACGACGGATGTAGTCGAGCAGCGAGGTCTTGCCATGGTCAACGTGACCCATGACGGTAACCACCGGCGCGCGGGACTCGGCCTGGCCTTCGAACTTCAGCGATTCGGCCAGGGAATCTTCCAGCGCGGTGTCGCTGATCAGCGTGACCTTGTGGCCCAGCTCTTCAGCGATCAGCTGGGCAGTTTCCTGGTCGAGCACCTGGTTGATGGTGACCGGGGTACCCATCTTGAACATGAACTTGACCACTTCAGCGGCCTTGACCGACATCTGCTGGGCCAGTTCGGAGACGGTGATGGTCTCGCCGATGGTCACGTCACGGATGACTGGACCGGTCGGGTTCTGGAAGCCGTGCTGGTTACGCTTCTTCAGCTTGCTCTTGCCACCACGACCACGACGGGCGCCGTCGCTCTCTTCATCGGTGGTACGCGGAGCGGCACGTGGCGTTGGAGCCTTTTCCTTCTCCTTGACCTTGACCTTGATCGACACACGAGGGGCTTCGCCACGACGACGGTCGTCATCACGGGTACGGCTCTCGTTGCGACGGGTCTCGTCCTTCTTGCGCTCGGCAGCACGGGCTGCAGCGTCTTCGGAGGCTGGCGCGTCGGCGACGACCGGGGCCGGGGCAGCGGCAGGAGCCGGCTCTGGCTTGGCGGCAGGCGCCGGGGCCGCTGTTGCGGTATCGGCAGCCTGACGGCGAGCCTGTTCCTCGTTGCGCTGGCGAACTTCGGCCTCGACCTTGTCGCGCGCGGCGTTTTCGGCCGCACGGCGCTCTTCCAGCTCACGCTTCTGCTCAGCCTGGATTTCTTCCGGGCTGCGCTGCACGAAAACTTTCTTCTTGCGTACTTCTACGCTGATGCTCTTGCTACCGGCGACACGCAGGGTGCTGGTGGTTTTGCGCTGCAAGGTAATCTTGCGCGGCTCTTCCGCCTTGCTCTTGTGGCTGCTCTTCAAATGAGTCAGCAGGGTCTGCTTCTCATTGTCGGTCACTACCTGACCGGCGTCGGTGTGCGGCAGACCTGCCTCACGCATCTGCTGCAGCAGGCGCTCTACCGGTGCCTCGACCTCTTGGGCCAGTTCTTTCACCGTGACTTGCGTCATGCACTTCTCTCCTCAGGCCGCGCCTAATTACTCGAACCAGTGGGCTCGGGCGGCCATGATCAACTTGCCGGCACGCTCTTCGTCGATGCCGTCGATGTCGAGCAGATCGTCGATCGACTGCTCGGCCAGGTCTTCGCGGTTAACCACGCCGCGCACCGCCAGTTCAGCCGCCAGGTCCTTGTCCATGCCCTCAAGGGAGAGCAGGTCTTCGGCCGGGTGGGCGTCTGCCAGTTTTTCTTCGGTAGCGATGGCCTTGGTCAACAAACGGTCCTTGGCTCGAGCGCGGAGCTCATTGACGATATCTTCGTCAAAGCCATCGATGTTGAGCATTTCTTCCAACGGTACGTAGGCAATTTCTTCGAGGCTGGTGAAGCCTTCGTCGACCAGCACTTGGGCCAGCTCCTCGTCGACTTCCAGTTCATCGATGAAATTGCGCAGGATGTCACCGGTTTCGGCCTGTTGCTTGGCCTGGATGTCCTTCTCGGTCATCACGTTCAAGGTCCAGCCGGTCAACTGACTGGCAAGACGAACGTTCTGACCGCCACGGCCAATGGCCTGGGCCAGGTTGTCCTCGGCGACGGCGATGTCCATGGCATGGGCATCTTCATCAACGATGATCGCCGCGACTTCAGCCGGCGACATGGCGTTGATGACGAACTGCGCCGGGTTATCGTCCCACAGGACGATATCCACACGCTCACCACCCAGCTCCCCGGATACAGCCTGGACGCGCGAACCACGCATGCCGATACAGGCACCTTGCGGGTCGATACGCTTGTCCTTGGAGCGGACGGCGATCTTGGCTCGCGAACCCGGGTCACGGGAAGCAGCCATGACTTCGATCAGGCCCTCGGCAATTTCCGGCACTTCAATGCGGAAAAGCTCGATCAGCATCTGCGGCGCGGTGCGCGACAGGATCAGCTGAGGGCCACGGTTTTCAGTGCGAATTTCCTTCAGCAGCGCACGCAGGCGCACGCCAACACGGAAGGTTTCGCGGGGAATGATGTCTTCGCGGGCCAACAGGGCCTCGGCGTTGTTGCCCAGGTCAACGATGACGTTGTCGCGGGTAACCTTTTTAACGGTACCGGAGATGATTTCGCCAACGCGTTCGCGGTAGGCATCGACCACCTGGGCACGCTCGGCCTCGCGGACCTTCTGCACGATGACCTGCTTGGCGGTCTGGGCGGCGATGCGACCAAATTCGATGGACTCGATCTTCTCTTCGATCACGTCACCTACCTTGGCTTCAGGGTGGGTGTCCTTGATCTTGTCCAGCCAGGTCTCGATCGCCGGATCGTCCAGATCGGCTTCATCGACCACGGTCCAGCGACGGAAGGTCTCGTAGCTACCGGTGTGGCGGTTGATTTCCACACGCAGATCGACTTCGTCTTCAAAACGTTTTTTGGTTGCAGTGGCCAGGGCCACCTCCAGCGCTTCGAAAATGACGCCGGGCGGTACACCTTTTTCGTTGGATACCGATTCAACAACCAGCAGTACTTCTTTGCTCATCGTACGCCTCGCCTTGCGCAAGCCATTGGGCCCGGATAGTCCGCCGGGCCCGGCACGTCTCAGTCAAAACTGGGAATAATATTGGCCTTGTCGATCGAATCGATCGGCAGAAGGAATTCCTGGTTGTCCACCTGGACCACCACGTCCTGCTCCTCCACACCGCGGAGAAGGCCCTGGAAGTTACGACGACCCTCGAAGGGTGAGCGCAGCTTGATCTTCACTTGTTCGCCGGCATGCGAGGCAAACTGTTCCAGAGTGAACAGTGGGCGATCCATGCCTGGGGAAGACACCTCGAGGGTGTATTCACTGCTGATTGGATCTTCCACATCGAGGATTGCGCTGGCCTGACGGCTGACTGCTTCGCAATCGTCCACCAGAATACCGCCTTCCTTGTCGATGTAGATGCGCAATACCGAATGCTTACCCTGGGAAACGAACTCGATCCCCCAGCATTGATAGCCCAGACCCTCGACAACCGGGGCCAACAAGGCCTGCAACTGTTCTAGCTTGCTCGACACCTGAACCCCCTCGTGCATGCTGTGCAAATAAAAAATGGGCAAAGCGCCCATCCCTGAAAGCGCCGTTGGACAACGACGCCGAAACTGTTCGGTTAGCAAAAAGCCCCTGAAAAGGGGCTCCGCTGAAGCTGGTTGCGGGGGCTGGATTTGAACCAACGACCTTCGGGTTATGAGCCCGACGAGCTACCAAGCTGCTCCACCCCGCGACAAAGCTGGGGCGAAAGTATAAGACCGAACCCTGCTGAGGGTCAAATCCAAACCTTCACCTGCAAGAAAGCCCGCTAAAGCGGGCTCTCAAGCTTCAATTGGTACCGAGAAGGGGACTCGAACCCCTACACCCTATGGGCACAACCACCTCAAGGTTGCGTGTCTACCAATTCCACCACCTCGGCAATACTACTACTTGAAACCCGTTACTTCTGCTCTTCTGCCGGAGGAGGTACATCACCCGTATTAGGAGTGGCTTCGCTCTTCTGCTGCTGTTGGAGCACCGGTACATCATCATTGACTGCCGGTTTTTGCGGCTCTTTCACTTCTAGCACTGCTGGATCTGGAAGACCTGCTTGGCTAAGCTGGTGAGCTTGTTGCTTCGCGAAGTATCCTAACCCAAGTGCTGTCAAAAAGAAAGTGGCAGCGAGTATAGCAGTTAATTTACTTAGGAACGTTGCAGAGCCTTGGCTCCCGAACACGGTATTAGAAGCACCCGCGCCGAAAGATGCACCTGCTTCAGCACCTTTACCCTGTTGCAACAGTACCAGCACTACTAGCGAAAGCGCTGCCAACAGATGAAAAACAACGATGACTGTTTCCAGCATTTGTTCAGTTTCCTGCGGCGCGACAAATTGCACCGAATTCGTCTGCGTTCAGGGACGCTCCACCAATGAGCCCCCCATCGATATCCGGCATGCCGAACAGTTCGGCCGCATTGGCCGCCTTCACGCTGCCGCCGTAGAGCAACTGCACCTTCGCAGCCACTTCAGCATCTTCTGCCGCCAGCTGGCCGCGGATGGCGGCGTGCACATCCTGAGCCTGCTGTGGCGTGGCCGTAAGGCCAGTGCCGATGGCCCATACAGGCTCATAGGCAATTACTGCATTGGCAAAAGCCTTAACACCGAATGCTTCGATGATACTGCTTAGTTGACGCCCGACAACTTCGAGCGTTTTGCCTGCCTCGCGCTCTTCCAGGGTTTCCCCTATGCAAAGCACTGGCTTCAAACCTTTGGCCTGGGCCGCTGCAAACTTGCGATTCAGCACTTCGTCGGTTTCGCCAATGATCTGGCGACGCTCGGAATGGCCAATCAACACCAACTTGCAACCTGCTTCAACCAGCTGCTCGGGAGCAACTTCCCCGGTCAGCGCACCCTGTTCGGGTTGTACAGCAGAATTCTGTGCACCGACAGTAATTTCTTTACCCGCCAGGCCATCGATCACTTGATTGATGAACAAGGCCGGTGGAAATACTGCGACTTCCACTCCGCTCGGCAAGGCGAGATTGCTCAAGCCTTCGGTCAGCTCAGCGACGCTAGCGCGGGTACCGTGCATCTTCCAGTTACCAGCTACCATAGGGCGACGCATGCTTTACCTCGTCGGTCAAAGTGGGCGCAGATCTTACCCAACCAGATCTGCGCTGGCAAGCGCCTTCAGACACAAACTTCGCCAACCAGTTTGGCCAGGGCTTCGGCATGGCCACGCACCTGCGCTTCGTCCTCGCCTTCGACCATTACCCGCACCAGCGGCTCGGTACCGGACTTGCGCAACAACACACGCCCGCGCCCCGCCAGCGCCTCGGTGACCTTGGCGCTGGCTTCCTGCACGGCCGGGTGCTGCAGCGGGTCGACCTTGCTGCCGCCAAAGCGCACATTGATCAGCACCTGCGGGCATTTGCGCAGGGCCTGGCGGGCCTGGGCCAGGCCCTCGCCGCGGCGCTTGAGCGCCATCAGCACCTGCAACGCGGCAATGATCGCGTCACCGGTAGTGGTGTAGTTGCAGCACACCACGTGGCCCGAGTTCTCGCCGCCCACCAGCCACTCACGCTCCAGCAGCTCGGCCATCACATAACGGTCACCGACCTTGGCCCGCACGAAGGGGATATCCAGGTCCTTGAGCGCCAGCTCCAGGCCCAGGTTGCTCATCAGCGTACCCACTACCCCGCCCTGGAGCTTGCCACGCTCCTGCAGGTCGCGGGCAATGATGAACAGCAACTCGTCGCCATCGACGATCGCCCCGGTGTGGTCAACCATCAGTACGCGGTCACCGTCACCGTCGAAGGCAATGCCGAGATCGGCATGCCCGACCAGCACCGCAGCCTGCAGCGATTCGATATGGGTCGAGCCGCAGTTTTCGTTGATGTTCAACCCGTCGGGCTGGGCATGCAGCACAGTGACATCGGCACCCAGCTCGCGGAACACGCTTGGCGCAACCTTGTAAGTGGCACCATGGGCGCAATCGACCACCAGCTTGAGGCCTGCGAAACTGGTGCTGCTCGGTACGCTGCTCTTGCAGAACTCGATGTAGCGGCCAGCAGCATCGTTGATACGCGACACCTTGCCCAGCTTGCTCGACTCGACCACGGTCATCGGCTGATCGAGCAGTTCCTCGATCATCAGTTCGACGTCGTCCGGCAGCTTGGTGCCCTGGCCCGAGAAGAACTTGATGCCGTTGTCGTCATGCGGGTTGTGCGAGGCACTGATGACGATACCGGCTTCGGCGTGGAAGGTACGCGTGAGGTAGGCGATGGCCGGTGTCGGCATCGGCCCCAGCAGCATCACGTCGGCGCCTGCCGCCGACAGGCCGGCTTCGAGGGCAGACTCGAACATGTAGCCGGAGATACGCGTGTCCTTGCCCACCAGCACCCGGCAGTGGCCGAGCTTGCGGAAGGCCATGCCGGCCGCCCAACCCAGCTTCAGCATGAAGTCCGGGGTGATCGGGTATTCGCCGACGCGGCCACGAATGCCGTCGGTACCAAAGTATTTTCTGCTCATAGGGACTCCAATGTTCTTATTCGGCGCCTTGTACCGCAGCGATCATGCGCACCACATCGACCGTTTCGGCCACGTCGTGGACACGCAGGATGCTCGCGCCCTTGGTCATGGCCAGGGCCGCCAGTGCCAGGCTGCCGTACAGGCGCTCGTCGACCGGACGTTCCAGCGTCAGGCCGATCATGCTCTTTCGCGAGACCCCCACCAGCAGTGGGCGCCCAAGACGATGGAGCGTTTCCATGTGCTTGAACAAGCTCAGGTTGTGCGCCAGCGTTTTGGCGAAACCGAAGCCCGGGTCAAGGATGATGCGTTGTTCATCAATACCGGCCGATGCGCAGGCCGCCATGCGCTGCTGCAGATACCGGGCAACATCGGCAGTCACGTTCTCGTAGTGCGGGTCGTCCTGCATGTTGCCCGGCTCGCCACGCATGTGCATCAGGCACACCGGCAGGCCGGTGGCGGCAGCGGCATCCAGGGCGCCGTCGCGCTCCAGGCCACGCACGTCGTTGATCAACCCGGCGCCAAGGCGCGCAGACTCACGCATGACGGCCGGGGTCGAGGTATCGACGGAAATGACCACGTCCAGGCGACTGTTGATGGCCTCGACCATCGGCGCCACACGCTCGAGCTCCTCGGTGACCGAAACGGCGCGCGCCCCAGGCCGGGTAGACTCACCACCGATGTCGATCAGCGTGGCACCGGCGGCAACCATGGCTTCGGCATGGCGCAAGGCCTCGTCGCGCTGGTTGAAGCGCCCGCCATCGGAGAAGGAATCGGGGGTGATATTGAGAATACCCATGACATGGGTACGTGACAAATCAAGAACCCGGTTGCCGCAAGGCAACCGGGTCGGGTACTGCACTGAGCTCATAGATGCCCTTAGTGTTGAGCTGCCGGGCCGCCAATCGGCGATTCCGGACGATCGTTCTGGGCAGCAGGCGTGCCCGAATCCGTATCATCGTCCCAGTCACGCGGCTCGCGCGGCGTACGCCCAGCCATGATGTCGTCGATCTGATCGGCATCAATGGTCTCATACTTCATCAGCGCTTCGGTCATTGCTTCGAGCTTGTCGCGGTTTTCGACCAGCAACTGCTTGGCCGTGGCGTAGCACTGGTCAATGATGCTGCGCACCTCGGAGTCGATCAGCTTGGCGGTTTCGCCGGAAACGCTGGCGTGCTGGCTGGCAGCGCTGCGGCCCAGGAACACCTCGCCATCTTCTTCGGCATACATCAACGGACCGAGTTTTTCGGACAGGCCCCACTTGGTCACCATGTTTCGTGCGATCTGGCTGGCACGCATGATGTCGTTGGAAGCGCCGGTGGTAACCCCGTCGAAGCCCAGGGTCATCTCTTCGGCAATACGACCGCCGTACAGCGAGCAGATCTGGCTGATCAAGGCACGCTTGGACAGGCTGTAACGGTCCTCTTCCGGCAGGAACATGGTCACACCCAGGGCACGACCACGCGGGATGATCGAAACCTTGTAGACCGGGTCGTGCTCAGGCACCAGGCGGCCGACGATGGCGTGGCCTGCCTCGTGGTAGGCAGTGTTACGTTTTTCTTTCTCGGACATGACCATGGTCTTGCGCTCGGCGCCCATCATGATCTTGTCCTTGGCCAGCTCGAACTCCTTCATCTCCACCAGGCGCTTGTTGGAGCGGGCGGCAAACAGGGAAGCTTCGTTGACCAGGTTGGCCAGGTCGGCACCGGAGAAGCCCGGCGTACCCCGCGCGATAACGGCCGGGTTGACGTTCTCGCTGACCGGCACCTTGCGCATGTGCACCTTCAGGATCTGCTCGCGGCCGCGGATGTCCGGCAGGCCGACCACCACCTGGCGGTCGAAACGGCCGGGGCGCAGCAGCGCCGGGTCGAGTACGTCCGGGCGGTTGGTGGCGGCGATGACGATGATGCCATCGTTCATCTCGAAGCCGTCCATTTCCACCAGCAACTGGTTCAGGGTTTGCTCACGCTCGTCGTGACCACCGCCCATGCCGGCACCACGGTGGCGACCCACGGCGTCGATCTCGTCGATGAAGATGATGCACGGTGCATGCTTCTTGGCCTGTTCGAACATGTCGCGCACACGGCTGGCACCGACACCGACGAACATTTCCACGAAGTCCGAACCGGAAATGGTGAAGAACGGGACTTTTGCCTCACCGGCAATGGCCTTGGCCAGCAGGGTTTTACCGGTACCGGGTGGGCCTACCATCAGCACGCCACGCGGAATACGGCCGCCCAGGCGCTGGAACTTGCCCGGGTCACGCAAGAACTCGACCAGCTCGCCAACTTCTTCCTTGGCCTCGTCGCAACCGGCGACGTCGGCCAGGGTCGTCTTGACCTGGTCTTCGGACAGCAGGCGCGCCTTGCTCTTGCCAAAGCTCATGGGCCCCCCTTTACCACCGGCACCGCCCTGCATCTGGCGCATGAAGAACATGAACACGGCGATGATCACCAGGATCGGGAAGCTTGCTACCAATAGCTGCGTCCAGATGCTCTGCTGCTCAGGCTGCTTGCCTTCGACCACTACGTGGTTGTCGACGAGGTCGCCGATCAGGCCGTTATCGGTGATGGCCGGGCGCACGGTCTTGAAGCTGTCGCCATCGGAGCGCTTGCCGGTAATGATGTAGCCGTCGACGGTCACACGCTCGACCTTGCCATCCTTGACCTGCTGGATGAAGTCGGAGTAGTTGAGGGTCTGCGGCTCGTTAGGGCTGGAGAAGTTGTTCATCACTGTCACCAGGACAGCTGCGATGATCAACCACAGGATCAGATTCTTTGCCATGTCGTTCAATTCGCTACCCTCTGAGGCCGGCGCACGACGCAGCCGTGCCTCGCATGATATTCATCGCCCTAACTTACTACATTACCTACGCAGCCGCAGGCACCGTCTGTAACCCTTTGTGAAAGCTAGACTACACGAAGTTCGGACGATCCTGACGCCGCGGCCGATTGGAAATAACTATCGGCCGCCGCGCTTCACGCCTTTCAAGCGCCTTTGAAACCTTTGCCCAACAGGTACTGTTCACGCGAGCGGTCCCGCGATGAAGAAGGCTTGCGCATCTGCACCTTGTCGAACTTGGTGCGCACGTCCTTCAGGTACATGTCGAAACCTTCGCCCTGGAAAATCTTGATCAGGAAATCCCCGCCAGGCTTGAGCACGCGGGTTGCCAGGTCCAGGGCCAGCTCGCAGAGGAACATGGCACGTGGCATGTCCACTTCGGGCGTACCACTCATATTGGGGGCCATGTCGGAAATCACAAGGTCCACGTGCGAATCACCGACCGCGTCGAGGATTTGCTGGAGCACGGCGTCTTCGGTGAAATCGCCCTGGATGAAGGTAACGTCGGGGATCGAGTCCATTTCCAGGATATCCGAAGCGATCAGCCGGCCCTGGCCGCCAATCAGACGACTGGTCACCTGCGACCACCCGCCCGGGGCCGCACCCAGGTCGATTACGCTCATGCCGGGGCGGATCAGGCGGTCCTTCTCCTGGATCTCCAGCAGTTTGTAGCTCGCACGCGAGCGGTAGCCGTCCTTCTGTGCCTGTTTCACAAAAGGATCGTTGAAATGCTCTCGCAGCCAGTTTGCGCTGCTTTTGGAACGTTGTACCACGGGGCACCTCGATGATATGCGTCGTGATTGACTGGGCGGAGCCGGTGGCCCTCGGGTAAAATGCCGGTCAATTTTACAGAATCAGACGGAAAGGGTCAGATTATGCCGCTCAATAACGAGCAGAAGAAGCAATACAAGTCCATTGGTCATGACCTGAAGCCGGTCCTGATCGTTGCTGGCAATGGTTTGAATGAAGGCGTGGTCGCCGAGCTGGAACGCGCACTGGTCGATCATGAACTGATCAAGGTCGAGATTCGCTCGGAAGACCGCGAAGAACGCGCCGAGACCATCGCCGAGCTGTGCAAGGCCGGCCGCGCTGAACTGGTGCAGACCATCGGCAAGAAAGCCCTGATCTACCGCAAGAACCCACAACCGAACAAGCAGCTGTCCAACATTCACCGTTACAAGTAACGGAAAGGATAGCGCGACTCCTGTGTAGGAGCGGCCTTGTGTCGCGATGGGCTGCGAAGCGGCCCCCTGCAATATCTTTGGTTAAGCTGATATCTGGGGGCTGCTTCGCAGCCCATCGCGACACAAGGCCGCTCCTACAAGGGACTGCGGCAGTCTGGGCTAGCGCCGGGCTTTGACCGGCACCGGCTGGGCCACCAGCACGATGCCGGAGAAGCCCAGCACCAGGAAGCAGAACATCTGCCAGCGCTCGCCAACGGAAATGCCGTAACGCAGGGTGTAGTACCCCACACACGCACCGAAGCCGAGCAACAGCATCTGGCCGCGAAACTGCCGCCACCAGGCCGCCAGGCCTTCCACCCTTGCCAGCACAGCCAGCTGGGTCAACAAACCAAGCAACGCCACGCCGATCAACCAGCGGTCGATCTGCCCGGCGATATCCTGCACCAGCAGCGGCGCCAGGCCGCTGACCTTGAGCGCAGGCACCAGCCCCACATGGAACACCCACAGGCCACCGACCCAGAACACCTGGGCCAGTTGCCAGAGGATCCCCTCGAGGGATGGCGCCCGCAGGCGCCGGTCAGATGTGTTTGACTTCGACAATCTCGTACTCGACCGTACCGTTAGGCGTCTTGACGACAACGGTATCCCCTTCTTCCTTGCCAATGATGGCACGGGCAATCGGGGCGCTGTTCGACAGCTTGCCTTTCTTCACATCGGCTTCATCTTCGCCAACGATCTGATAGGTCACTTCTTCATCGGTTTCGGTGTTGGCCAGCACCACGGTGGTGCCAAAAATCACCTTGCCGGTGTGAGCGATGGTGGTGACGTCGATCACCACCGAGTTCTGCAGGCGGCCTTCGATATCGCGGATACGCGCCTCGACCATGCCCTGCTCTTCACGCGCGGCATGGTATTCGGCGTTTTCCTTGAGGTCGCCCAGCTCACGCGCTTCACCAATGGCTTGGCTCAGGCGCGGGCGCTCGGTCTTGCTCAGGAAGGTCAGCTCCTCTTCCAGGGCGCGAGCTCCCTGGACGGTCATCGGGTATTTGGTAATGCTCATGCTTTGAGTCCTGCATGCAGATCCTGCAGGCGACGAACAGTCTTCTCTGGACCGAATTTCAACGCCTCGCAGATGGCTTCACCAGCCGCAATGGTAGTGGTGCAGTAAATCTTGTGCTGCAGCGCATTGCGGCGAATCGAGTAGGAGTCGGCGATCGACTGGCGGCCTTCGGTGGTGTTGATGATCAGCGACACTTCGTCGTTCTTGATCATGTCGACCACGTGCGGGCGGCCTTCGGTCACCTTGTTCACGCGGCGCACTTTCAGGCCAGCCGCCTCGATAACCTTGGCGGTGCCGGCAGTAGCAACCACTTCGAAGCCCAGGGCGATCAGGTCACGGGCAACGCCAGCCACTTGTGGCTTGTCGTCGTCACGCACGCTGATGAACGCGGTGCCGCCAGTAGGCAGCACTTCGCTGGCACCCATCTGGGCCTTGGCGAAGGCTTCACCGAAGCTGTCACCAACACCCATGACCTCACCGGTCGATTTCATCTCAGGGCCGAGGATCGGGTCAACCCCTGGGAACTTGGCGAACGGGAAGACGGCTTCCTTGACGCTGTAGAAGTTCGGGATGATTTCCTGGGTGAAGCCCAGCTCTTTGAGGGTTTTGCCAGCCATGACGCGGGCCGCGATCATGGCCAGGGAAGTGCCGATGCACTTGGACACGAACGGCACGGTACGCGATGCACGCGGGTTGACTTCGATCACGTAGATCTTGTCGCCCTGCAGGGCCAGCTGCACGTTCATCAGGCCGACCACGCCCAGCTCCAGGGCCATTTTCTTGACCTGTTCGCGCACTTCGTCCTGCACGCCCTTGCTCAGCGAGTAAGGTGGCAGCGAGCATGCCGAGTCACCGGAGTGAACGCCGGCCTGTTCGATGTGCTGCATGATCGCGCCGATGACCACGTCGGTACCGTCGCACACCGCATCCACGTCCATTTCGATGGCGCAGTTGAGGAAGTGGTCGAGCAGTACCGGGCTGTCGTTGGAAACCTGAACAGCCTCACGCAGGTAGCGCTTGAGCTCGTCCAGTTCGTAGACGATCTCCATGGCACGGCCACCCAGTACATAGGATGGGCGCACGACCAGCGGGTAGCCGATGCTGCCGGCGGCACGAATGGCCTCTTCTTCGCTGCGCACGGTCGCGTTTGGCGGCTGCAGCAGGTTCAGGCGCTGGACCATCTGCTGGAAGCGCTCGCGGTCTTCGGCGCGGTCGATGGCGTCCGGGCTGGTACCGATGATCGGCACACCGGCCTCTTCCAGGGCGCGCGCCAGTTTCAGCGGGGTCTGGCCGCCGTAGTGCACGATCACGCCTTTGGGCTTCTCGACGCGGCACACTTCCAGCACGTCTTCCAGGGTCAGCGGCTCGAAGTACAGGCGGTCGGAGGTGTCGTAGTCGGTGGAAACGGTTTCCGGGTTGCAGTTGACCATGATGGTCTCGTAACCGTCGTCACGCAGCGCCAGGGCCGCGTGTACGCAGCAGTAGTCGAACTCGATACCTTGGCCGATACGGTTCGGGCCACCGCCCAGGATCATGATCTTGTCACGGGTCGACGGGTTGGCCTCGCACTCTTCCTCGTAGGTGGAGTACAGGTAGGCGGTGTCGGTGGCGAACTCGGCGGCGCAGGTGTCGACGCGCTTGTACACCGGGAACACTTCGAGCTTGTGGCGGTGGCGGCGCAGGTTCTTGTCGGTAATACCCAACAGCTTGGCCAGGCGCTGGTCAGAGAAGCCCTTGCGCTTGAGGCGCAGCATGTAGTCCTTGTCGATGGCAGACAGGGCCAGGGTCTTGACCTTCTCTTCTTCTTTGATCAGGTCTTCCATCTGCACCAGGAACCACATGTCGATGCCGGTCAGATTGAAGATTTCTTCGCAGGTCATGCCCGAACGCATGGCGTCGGCGACATACCAGATACGCTCGGCACCCGGCACGGTCAGCTCGCGCTTGAGGATGCTGGCAGCTTCCGGGCTGGCCAGGTCGACTTTCGGGTCGAGGCCGCAAGCGCCGACTTCCAGGCCACGCAGGGCTTTCTGCAGGGACTCCTGGAAGGTACGGCCGATGGCCATGACTTCACCCACGGACTTCATCTGGGTGGTCAGGCGGGCGTCGGCCTTGGGGAATTTCTCGAAGGCGAAGCGCGGCAGCTTGGTGACCACGTAGTCGATCGACGGCTCGAAGGAGGCCGGGGTACGGCCGCCGGTGATGTCGTTCTGCAGCTCGTCGAGGGTGTAGCCGATGGCCAGCTTGGCGGCGATCTTGGCGATCGGGAAGCCCGTAGCCTTGGACGCCAGTGCCGAGGAACGCGATACGCGCGGGTTCATCTCGATCACGACCATGCGGCCGGTGTTCGGGCAGATACCGAACTGCACGTTGGAACCACCGGTTTCCACACCAATTTCACGCAGCACCGCCAGCGAGGCGTTGCGCATGATCTGGTATTCCTTGTCGGTCAGGGTCTGCGCCGGGGCAACCGTGATCGAGTCACCGGTGTGCACGCCCATCGGGTCGAAGTTCTCGATGGAGCAGACGATGATGCAGTTGTCCTTTTTGTCGCGGACCACTTCCATCTCGTACTCTTTCCAACCGATCAGCGATTCGTCGATCAGCAGTTCCTTGGTTGGCGACAGGTCCAGGCCACGGGTGCAGATTTCTTCGAATTCTTCACGGTTGTAGGCAATACCGCCGCCAGTGCCGCCCATGGTGAACGACGGGCGGATGATGCAAGGGAAGCCCAGCTTCTCCAGCACCGCATTGGCCTCTTCCATGCTGTGGGCGATACCCGAACGCGGGCACTCCAGGCCGATGTCCTTCATGGCCTTGTCGAAGCGCGAGCGGTCTTCGGCCTTGTCGATGGTGTCGGCGTTGGCACCGATCATCTCTACGCCGAACTTTTCCAGAACGCCGTGGCGCTCCAGGTCCAGGGCGCAGTTCAGTGCAGTCTGGCCACCCATGGTCGGCAGCACGGCGTCTGGGCGCTCTTTCTCGATGATCTTGGCCACCGACTGCCACTTGATCGGCTCGATGTAGGTGGCGTCGGCCATGGCCGGGTCGGTCATGATGGTGGCTGGGTTGGAGTTCACCAGGATGACGCGGAAACCTTCCTCGCGCAGGGCTTTGCAAGCCTGGGCGCCGGAGTAGTCGAATTCACAGGCCTGGCCGATCACGATCGGGCCAGCGCCGAGAATCAGGATGCTTTTGATGTCTGTACGTTTTGGCATGGTGGTCACTCAAATCCGGGGTCAGTCGGCAAGCCGCTTTGAACAATCTGGGTCAGGCGCTGCCGGGCGCGGCGTGTGCCGGCCCGGGGCCTTGAAGCAGGATGCTCAGCGGCGCTTGGCCATGGCATCGGTGAAACGATCGAACAGTGGCGCGACGTCGGTCGGGCCTGGGCTCGCTTCAGGGTGGCCCTGGAAGCTGAACGCGCTCTTGTCGGTACGCTCGATACCCTGCAGGGTGCCGTCGAACAGCGACTTGTGGATGGCGCGGACATTGCCCGGCAGGGTGGCTTCGTCAACGGCAAAGCCGTGGTTCTGGCTGGTGATCATGACCACGCCGGTGTCCAGGTCTTGCACCGGGTGGTTGGCACCGTGGTGGCCATGGCCCATTTTCACTGTCTTGGCACCGGAGGCCAGCGCCAGCAACTGGTGGCCCAGGCAGATGCCGAATACCGGAATCTCGGTTTCGAGGATTTCCTTGATGGCCTGGATGGCGTAGTCGCACGGCTCGGGGTCGCCAGGGCCGTTGGACAGGAACACGCCGTCCGGGTTGAGCGCCAGCACTTCGCTGGCCGGGGTCTGGGCCGGCACCACGGTCACGCGGCAGCCACGGGCAACCAGCATGCGCAGGATGTTCAGCTTGACGCCGTAGTCGAAGGCCACCACGTGGTAGGGCAGGTCGGCCGCGTCGATGGTCGGGTGGCTGTCGGTTTTCAGCTCCCACACGCTGGAGCGCCACTCGTAGCGTTCCTTGGTGGAAACCACCTTGGCCAGGTCCATGCCCTTGAGGCCCGGGAAACCGCGGGCAGCGGCGATGGCCGCCTCTTCGCTGATGTTGTCACCCGCCAGGATGCAGCCGTTCTGGGCGCCCTTCTCACGCAGGATGCGGGTGAGGCGACGGGTGTCGATGCCGGCGATGGCAACCACATTGTTGGCCTTGAGGTACTCCGGCAGCGACTGGGTGTTGCGCCAGTTGCTGGCCAGCAGCGGCAGGTCACGGATGACCAGGCCGGCGGACCACACGCGGTTGGACTCGGCGTCTTCCGGGGTGGTACCGGTGTTGCCGATGTGCGGGTAGGTCAGGGTGACGATTTGCTGCGCGTAGGAAGGGTCTGTAAGGATTTCCTGGTAGCCGGTCATAGCGGTGTTGAATACCACCTCACCAACGGTCTGACCGTCGGCACCAATGGCTTCACCGCGAAAAATACTGCCGTCGGCAAGGGCGAGTATGGCTGGCTTTGTCAAGAAGACCTCCCGTAAATCAAGCATGAAAGGGCGATCGCAGGTTGCAAAAAAGCGGAGTGACGTATGGACACGTCACCCCGCTTTCATGTGCTGAATTCAATTCGCTGCGCGCTTTTAGTGGACACACTAAAGCTGTAGCTTACAGAAAAGTGCGTTTTCGGTCTACCGCATATGTGCCTCTAAAACACATCGATGCGACAGGCTGACTATTGTGTTGGCTTCTTCGCGGGCTTGCCCGCACCCACAGGGCTTGGGCCTTGCACAAAATCTGTAGGAGCGGGCAAGCCCGCGAATAACCCAACACAGCCCTCACTGCTTAACGCAGATCAAGCACATCCTGCATGTCGTACAGGCCAGGCTCACGCCCGTCGAGCCACAGCGCCGCACGCACCGCGCCCTTGGCGAAGGTCATGCGGCTGGAGGCCTTGTGGGTGATCTCCAGGCGCTCGCCTTCTGCAGCGAACAGCACGGTGTGATCACCGACCACGTCGCCGGCACGTACGGTGGCAAAGCCGATCGTCTTGCGGTCGCGCGCGCCGGTCTGCCCTTCACGGCCATACACGGCCACTTCCTGCAGGTCGCGGCCCAGCGCATTGGCAACCACTTCACCCATGCGCAACGCCGTACCCGAAGGGGCATCAACCTTGTGGCGGTGGTGCGCCTCGATGATTTCGATATCCACATCATCGCCCAGCACGCGCGCCGCCATGTCGAGCAACTTCAGGCTCAGGTTGACGCCAACGCTGAAGTTGGCAGCGAACACGATTGGAATGTCCTTGCCCGCCTCGGCCAGCAACTGCTTTTCTTCGACGGTGAAACCGGTGGTACCGATGACCATGGCCTTGCCGTGCTTGCGGCAGAACGCCAGGTTCTTCAGGGTGACCGACGGGTGGGTGAAATCGATCAGCACGTCGAACTCGTCCACCACCTTGGCCAGGTCGTCGGACAGCAGCACACCAATGCGCCCCAGGGCCGCCAGTTCACCGGCATCGGCGCCGACCAGCGAGCTGTCCGGGCGGTCGACCGCCGCCGTCAGCCCGGCGCCGGGTTGCTGCTGCACGGCCTCGATGAGGGTCTTGCCCATACGCCCTGCCGCGCCCATCACTGCAATACGTCGCATAGCCTTTTCCTTGTCAGAGATCGCCGAAGAAGCGCTTCACGCCATCGAACCAGCCACTGGCCTTGGGCGAGTGCGAGCTGTCGCCTTCCAGCGAATCACGCAGCTCTTCGAGCAGTTCGCGCTGGCGGCGGCTGAGGTTGACCGGGGTTTCCACCGCCACACGGCACAGCAGGTCACCGGCACCACCACCGCGCACCGGCGCCACACCCTTGCCGCGCAAGCGGAACTGCTTGCCGGTCTGGGTGCCTTCCGGAATACGCAGCTTCACGCGGCCATCGAGGGTCGGCACTTCCAACTCGCCGCCCAGGGCAGCATCGGTGTAGCTGATCGGCACTTCGCAGTACAGGTGCTTGCCGTCACGCTGGAAGATCTCGTGCTCACGCACACTGATCACCACATACAGGTCGCCGGTCGGGCCACCATGGGTGCCGGCCTCGCCTTCACCCGACAGGCGGATGCGGTCACCGGTATCGACACCGGCCGGCACCTTGACCGACAGGGTCTTGTATTCCTCGACGCGGCCTTCGCCGTGGCACGAGGTGCAAGGGTCGGTGATGATCTTGCCCTGGCCATGGCAACGCGGGCAGGTTTGCTGCACCGAGAAGAAGCCCTGCTGCATGCGGACCTGGCCGATGCCACCACAGGTGGGGCAGGTCGACGGGGTGGAGCCCTTCTTGGCGCCGGAGCCATCGCATGGCTGGCAGTTGACCAGGGTCGGCACGCGGATGCTGACCGTAGTACCGCGCACCGCTTCTTCCAGGTTCAGCTCCAGGGTGTAACGCAGGTCGCTGCCACGCTGGGCGCCACCGCGTCCGCCACCGCGGCCACCGCCGAAGAAGTCGCTGAACACATCGCCGAAGATGTCGGAGAAGTTGGCGCCACCGAAACCAGGGCCGCCGCCACCCATGCTCGGGTCGACACCGGCATGGCCATACTGGTCGAACGCCGCGCGCTTGCTGGCATCAGACAGCACTTCGTAGGCCTCGTTAGCCTCTTTGAACTTGTCTTCGGACTCTTTATCGCCCGGGTTGCGGTCCGGGTGGTATTTCATCGCCAGACGGCGATAAGCCTTTTTGAGGTCTGCCTCGGTGGCGCCGCGCTCGACACCCAGAACCTCATAATAATCACGCTTGGACATAGGTCATTTGCACCTTGTTGGGCGTGTGGCATCTGCGCCACGCCATCAGCACCTGCGCTCGCCCACCGGGGCCGCTGACAGATGCTGTAAAAATTCTCGAATTCCAGATACGCCAACGCGGGAGCAAGCCCCCGCGCGGCGACATCCTACCAGTTCACCGACAAACCACGGTGAACTGGCCGACAACATGCAACGATTACTTCTTGTCGTCGCCTTTGACTTCTTCGAACTCGGCGTCAACCACGTCATCGTGCTTGGCTTCCGGCTCGGCCTGCTGCGCGCCACCCTGAGGCTGTTCGGCCGACTGCTCGGCGTACATCTTCTGGGCAACCGGGGCAGAGACCTTGGACAGCTCTTCGACCTTGGCGTCGATGGCGGCCTTGTCGTCGCCTTTGACAGCGGCTTCCAGGGCAACCACGGCAGCCTCGATGGCGGTTTTCTCTTCAGCGGTAACCTTGTCACCGGCGTCAGCGACCATCTTGCGGGTCGAGTGAACCAGCGCATCACCCTGGTTACGGGCAGCAGCCAGCTCTTCGAACTTGCGGTCTTCCTCAGCGTTGGCCTCGGCGTCACGCACCATGCGCTCGATTTCTTCGTCCGACAGGCCGGAGTTGGCCTTGATCACGATCGACTGCGACTTGCCGGTGGCCTTGTCTTTGGCGCTGACGTGCAGGATGCCGTTGGCGTCGATGTCGAAGGTCACTTCGATTTGCGGCACACCGCGTGGCGCTGGCGGAATGTCGGCCAGGTCGAACTTGCCCAGCGACTTGTTCTGCGCAGCCTGCTTACGCTCACCCTGCAGCACGTGAATGGTCACAGCGCCCTGGTTGTCGTCGGCAGTCGAGAACACCTGCGACTTCTTGGTCGGGATGGTGGTGTTCTTCTCGATCAGCGAAGTCATCACGCCGCCCATGGTTTCGATACCCAGGGTCAGCGGGCTGACGTCCAGCAGCAGCACGTCTTTCACGTCACCTGCCAGTACCGCGCCCTGAATGGCAGCACCCATGGCCACGGCTTCGTCCGGGTTGACGTCCTTGCGGGCTTCTTTACCGAAGAAGTCAGCAACGGCCTTCTGCACCAGCGGCATACGGGTCTGGCCACCGACCAGGATCACGTCGTCGATCTTGCTGGCGTCGATGCCGGCGTCTTTCAGCGCTACGCGGCATGGCTCGATGGTACGGGTAACCAGGTCTTCGACCAGCGACTCCAGCTTGGCGCGGGAGATTTTCACGTTCAGGTGCTTCGGACCGGTGGCATCTGCAGTGATGTACGGCAGGTTGACGTCGGTCGACTGAGCGGACGACAGCTCGATCTTGGCTTTTTCAGCAGCTTCTTTCAGACGCTGCAGGGCCAGTGGATCGTTCTTCAGGTCCATGCCCGACTCTTTCTTGAACTCGTCGACGAGGTAGTCGATCAGGCGCATGTCGAAGTCTTCGCCACCCAGGAAGGTGTCGCCGTTGGTAGCCAGTACTTCGAACTGGTGCTCGCCGTCGACTTCGGCAATTTCAATGACCGACACGTCGAAGGTACCACCACCCAGGTCATAGACGATGACGGTGTGGTCGCCCTTGGCCTTGTCCATGCCGTAGGCCAGTGCAGCGGCGGTCGGCTCGTTGATGATACGTTTTACGTCCAGGCCCGCGATGCGGCCGGCGTCTTTGGTAGCCTGGCGCTGGCTGTCGTTGAAGTAGGCCGGCACGGTGATTACCGCTTCGGTCACGGCCTCGCCGAGGTAGTCTTCGGCGGTTTTCTTCATTTTCTTCAGCACTTCAGCGCTGATTTGCGGCGGTGCCATGTCTTTGCCGCCCGCTTGTACCCAAGCGTCGCCATTGTTGGCCTTGACGATTTTGTAGGGCACCAGCTTGATGTCTTTCTGCACGACGTCTTCTTCGAAGCGGCGGCCGATCAGGCGCTTCACGGCGAACAGGGTGTTGTGCGGGTTGGTGACGGCCTGGCGCTTGGCCGACTGGCCAACCAGGATTTCGCCATCGTTGGCGTAGGCCACGATCGAAGGGGTAGTACGCGCACCCTCGGCGTTTTCGATGACTTTGACGTTACCGTTTTCCAGAATAGAGACGCACGAGTTGGTGGTCCCCAGGTCGATACCGATGATCTTGCCCATGTTAACTCTCCCGAAACTTGAATTTGGTAGCAGCGACTAATTTGGCCAACTGCGGTAATACTTGAAGGCTTGACACCTAGATGGGGATGCCCCGACGGATTTCAAGCCTTTTCATTGATCGAGGGTTGCGCCGCGCTCGGCGCCTTGCTGACCACCACCATGGCGGGGCGCAGCAGGCGGCCGTTGAGCAGGTAGCCCTTCTGGAACACGTTCAACACGCTGTTAGGCTCTACGTCAGCGCTTTCCTGCATGGCCATGGCCTGGTGGTGCTCAGGGTTGAACGGCTGGCCATGCGGGTCGACCGCTTCGAGGTTGTAGCGCTTGAGGGTGTCCTGGAACATTTTCAGGGTCAGTTCCACGCCTTCGCGGATCTGCTTGACGTTTTCATCCTCGGCGCTGGAGTGGGCCAGGGCCAGTTCCAGGCTGTCGATCACCGGCAGCAGGTCGCTGGAGAACTTCTCCAGGGCGAACTTGTGGGCTTTCTCGACATCCTGCTCGGCGCGGCGGCGCACGTTCTGCAAGTCGGCCACGGCGCGCAGCGATTGGTCCTTGGCGGCGGCCAGCTGTTCCTCGAGTTCCAGAACACGGGCATCCGCAGTGGCTTGGGCACCGGTTTCTTCAACATTAAGGTCTTTTTCGTTCAGCTGTTCGTCAGCCATGGGGTCTCTCCTGCGCAATTTTGTGGACTGCGAGCCAGGCTCGCCTTGGTTGTCGGCTATATGGGGCCGGAAAAACCAGCTTCAAGGGGCAAGCGGGTTTTCAGGCACAAACAGAATCCGCCAAGAGGCATTGGCAGGCCCGAAAAAAGTACTGTATAAATAACCAGACCTGACTTTTCGGGAGCCGCCCCCATGCTGGTGCACCTGTCCATTCACAACTACGCCATCGTCGAACACCTCGACCTCGAAATCGCCCGCGGCATGTCCGTCATCACGGGCGAAACCGGCGCTGGCAAATCGATCATGCTCGACGCCCTCGGCCTGGCCCTGGGCGACCGGGCCGACAGCGGCGTGGTGCGCCCTGGCACCGACAAGGCCGATATCCTGGCCACCTTCGACCTGGTGGACATCCCCGAGGCGCACACCTGGCTGGCCGAGCGCGACATGGACAGCGACGGCCTGTGCATTTTGCGCCGGGTCATCACCGCCGAAGGGCGCAGCCGGGGCTACATCAACGGCACCCCGTGCCCGCTCGGCGACCTCAAGGCCCTGGGCGAACTGCTGATCGACATCCACAGCCAGCATGAGCACCAGTCGCTGCTGAAAACCGACACCCACCGCCGCCTGCTAGACGAGTACGCCGGTGCTGTCGACCTGGCCCGCCAGGTGCAACTGGCCGCCAAACGCTGGCAGCAAACCCGCCTGGAACTGGAGCGCCTGTCCAACTCCGGTGACGAGCAGCGCGCCCGCCATCAACTGCTCAGCTACCAGCTGGAAGAGCTGGACAACCTCGCCCTCGGCGAGCACGAGCTGGAACAGCTGGAGCAGGAACACAAGAACCTGACCAGCGCCGAAGCCCTGTTCGGTATCTGCCGCCAGGTCATCGACCAGTGCAGCGAAAGCGATTCGGGCAACGTGCTCAGCGCCCTCACCGCCAGCCTCAACCGCCTGGGCGCCGCCACCCAGTCGCCCAAGGCGCTGACCGAGGCGGCCAACCTGATCGCCAGCGCGCAGATCCAGGTTGAAGAAGCGGTGGGTGAGCTCAACCGCTTCCTGGACAACTTCGATGCCGACCCGATGCGCCTGCAAGCACTGGAGGAGCGCCTCGACACCATCTATACCCTGGCGCGCAAACACCGTGTGCACCCGACCGAGCTGCCCCACCTGCAGCAGCAACTGATGGAAGAGCTGGAAGGCCTGAACGCCAGCGATGAATCGATTGAACAGCTGGGCGAAGAGCTGGCTGCGTACGCCCAGCACTATAAAGAGCGGGCCAGCGAACTCAGCGCCCTGCGCCGGCAGGCCGCCCAGCAGTTGGCGGTGGCGGTGGAACAGGAAATCCAGCGCCTGGGCATGCCTGGCGGGCGCTTCCGTATCGAGCTGACCCCGCACGAGGGTACGGAACTCTCGCCGCATGGCCTGGAGCAGATCGAGCTGCTGGTCAGCGCCAACCCGGGGCAGCCACTCAAGGGCCTGGCCAAGGTTGCGTCGGGTGGCGAACTGTCGCGCATCAGCCTGGCGATCCAGGTGATCACGGCACAGACCTCGCGCATTCCCACGCTGGTATTCGACGAAGTGGATGTGGGTATCGGCGGGCCCACCGCAGAAATCGTCGGCCAGTTGCTGCGCCGGCTGGGTGAGCGCGGCCAGGTGCTGACCGTGACCCACCTGCCGCAGGTGGCAGCGCAGGGGCACCACCACCTGTTCGTGCACAAGGTGCGCAACAGCGACACCACCCATACCGCCGTGGCTAGCCTGGGCAAGCGCGAGCGCGTGGAAGAAGTCGCACGCATGCTGGGCGGCATCGACCTCACGAAGGAATCCCTGGCGCATGCGCGCAAGATGGTGGTCACCAGCAAGGCTTAATGCCGCCATACAAGCCCGGCGCGCGCCTTGTTAGGAGCGGCCTTTTCGCGACATAAGGCCGCTCCCACAAGGGCCAGCGTCGCCCTCAAAACCTCAAGACCCCAAAAAGCACAAAGGCGACCCGAAGGTCGCCTTTGCTGTCCATAACGATTGAATCGTTACTTCTTCTTACGCACGTACAGGACCAGATTGTGGTCCACCAGCTCGAAACCGTGTTCCTCCACGATTTCACGCTGACGCTTCTCGATGGCGGCGTCCATGAACTCGATGACTTCACTGGTATCCACGTCGACCATATGGTCGTGGTGACCGCCATCGGCCAGTTCGAATACCGCATGACCGCCGTCGAAGTTGTGGCGAACCACCAGACCCGCCGCTTCGAACTGGGTCAGTACGCGGTACACGGTAGCCAGGCCAACGTCCTCGCCAGCCTCCATCAGCGCCTTGTAGACATCCTCGGCGCTCATGTGACGCTGCTCGGCAGAGTCGAGCATCTGAAGGATCTTGACTCGAGGCAGGGTTACCTTGAGACCGGCTTTGCGTAATTCGCTATTTTCAACCATGGTCAGCTTTCTCGCCGATGCTGCTTCGCAGCTTCTCTTAATACGGGTATGATCGGGGTTTACGTTGTCCAGCCAAGATAGTGGAAGTCGCCCACCGATGCAAAACACCAAGCTCTTGCTAAACAGCCTCGCCCTCGCGGGACTGCTCGCACTCGCCGGTTGCTCGTTTCCCGGGGTTTACAAAATCGACATCCAGCAGGGCAATGTCGTCACGCAGGACATGATAGACCAATTGCGCCCGGGAATGACCCGACGGCAAGTGCGGTTTATCATGGGCAACCCGCTGATTCAGGACACTTTCAACACCAACCGTTGGGATTACCTGTACAGCCTGCAGCCTGGTGGCGGCCAACGCCAGCAGGAGCGCATGAGCATTTTCTTCAACGACAGCGACCAACTGGTCAGCCTGTCTGGCGACTTTATGCCAGGCGTTAGCCGCGACCAGGAAATTCTGGGTGGCAGCAGCGATACCACGGTCAGCCCCGGCACCGAGCCAGGCCAAACCGAGCAGCCCGCCACGCAACCTGCGGAGCAACCTGCCAAGCCTGGTTCGACCGAAGAGGCCATCCAGCGCGAAATCGATACCATCGAGACCACCCCGGTGCCTACGCCAGCACCGCTGGAAACCCGGTAATCGAAAGCAACAAAAAAGCCCGGACTTGTTCCGGGCTTTTTTGTTGCTGCCTGCCTGATCAGCCGTTCAGCTGCTTGGCACGCTGGCAGAACGCATCGACCAGGGTGTTCGCCGCCTGGTTGAACAGCGGCCCCAACGTGGCACGCACAATGGGCCCGGCATAGTCGAACGACAGGTCCAGGCTGATTTTGCAGGCCTTGTCGCCCAAAGGCTTGAACACCCACACCCCATGCAATTGGGTAAAGGGGCCTTCCTCCAGGTTCATTTCGATGGACTGCCCGGGCACCAGCACGTTGCGCGTCACAAAGTGCTGGCTCATGCCGCCCTTGGCCACTTCGAGCTTGGCACGCATGTGCGTTTCGCTGCTGTCGATCACCGTCGCGGCCGAGCACCACGGCAGGAACTGCGGGTAGCTGGCCACGTCGTTGACCAGATCGTAGAGCGCCTGGGCGGGGTATGGCAGCAGGGCGGAGCGTTGAATATGGGTAGTCATCCAGGCGTCACTTCCAAGGCTGGGTGGCGGCGCTTCGCAGCGTGCCAAAAACAGATTCTGTCGGCAGGACAGGGCTTGTATTGTCCGGTATTCATTGCGGTGGCTCAAGCACACCGAAATCCCATAGCGAACGACGCACGGTCTTGCCTATAATGCCGGCCCTATGGCTAAACAAAAGAAACATCCGACCGGGACCATCGCGCAGAACAAAAAAGCGCGACACGATTACTTCATCGAACACAAGTTCGAGGCCGGGCTGGTCCTGTCCGGTTGGGAAGTAAAAAGCCTGCGAGCCGGCAAGGCGCACCTCGTGGACAGCTACGTGCTGCTCAAGGACGGTGAGGCCTGGCTGTTCGGCAGCCACATCACCCCGCTGACCACGGCCAGCACCCACGTGATCGCCGACCCGATGCGCACGCGCAAGCTGCTGCTGAACAAGCGCGAGCTTGAGCGCCTGGAAGCGGCGGTGGCGCAAAAGGGTTACACCTGCGTGGCGTTGTCGCTGTACTGGAGCAAGCACCTGATCAAGTGCGAAATTGCACTGGGCAAGGGCAAGAAGGAATTCGACAAGCGCGACACCGTGCGCGAACGCGATTCCAACCGCGAGCTGCAGCGGGCGGTGCGCAACAAGGGCAAGGAAGACTAAAATCTTCTTTGTCATCAGCGCGGTCAGTGTAGGAGCGGCCTTGTGTCGCGATGGGCTGCGAAGCAGCCCCAGCAATCTCGGCTCATTGCCGAAGCCCAGGGGCCGCTTCGCAGCCCATCGCGACACAAGGCCGCTCCCACATTAACCGCACATGCATGAAGAGACCGAGTCAGCGCCCGCTACGCCGCTCCGCCCGCGCCACCCGCTGCGCCTCCTCATGCGCTTCTTCCAGCACTTCCTGCACATACAGAATGTGCCGGCTGGACACCTCTCGCGCCTCCTCCGCCCTGCCTTCGACAATCGCCAGGTACAGCTCGCGGTGCTGGCTGATCAGCATGTCGCGGGTCTCGGTCCGCTGCTGGTACATGCCACCGATGTTGGTCACCACGTTGCGCTTGAGCAGGTCGAACAGGCCACGAATGGTGTGCAACAGCACCGCGTTATGGCTGGCCTCGGCAATTGCCAGGTGGAAGCGCGCATCGGCCGCGCCCTCCTCGGCCCGGGTCACCTCATCGACCCTGGCGTAGCAGTCCTGCAGCGTGTCGAACGCCGCCTTCAGCCGCGCCCGGTCTGGCTCGGTAGCGCGCTGCGCCGCGTAATACGCACAAGACGCCTCCAGTGTATGGCGAAACTCGAGCAGGTCGCGCTGGGCCTCGGGGCTGTGCTCCAGCAACTGCAACAGCGGGTCACTAAAGGTGGACCCCAGCGACTCGGCGACAAAGTTGCCGCCCCCCTGCCGGCTGACCAACAAGCCCTTGGCCACCAGCTTCTGGATCGCCTCACGCAGTGACGGGCGCGACACGCCGAACTGTTCGGCAAGCGCACGCTCGGCGGGCAGCCGCTGCCCCGACGTGAGGGTGCCCTCCAGAATCATCGCTTCCAACCGATCGACGATGTCGTCGGACAGGCGCCGTTGGCGAACCTGATCAAAAACCATCACATGCTCTCCACAAACCCCGGCACACACCAGGGGGGTGCCTATTCTCGCCGATCCAGAGCGCGCGAACACCCACCAGGCCACGATTTTCCCGGCACATCAGCTGCCCACTCATCGGCACGCGACCAAAGTTTTGCACGGGACAAATTGACACACCCACGACAGCGCTTTTAACCTAGCGACCAGCCATTGTAAATTGGTCTTACCAATTATCCAATGCCAGCGCCTGACCAACAACAATTAGGGGCCACCCCATATGCAAACCTGGCAACAACTCTATAGCCCGCTTGGTAGTCTTGGCCTGTCCGCACTGGCGGCGGTCATTCCCATCGTGTTCTTCTTCCTTGCCCTCGCCGTGTTCCGCCTGAAGGGCCACGTGGCGGGTAGCATTACCCTGGCCTTGTCGGTACTGGTGGCCATATTCGCCTTCCAGATGCCGGTCGACATGGCGCTGGCTGCCGCAGGTTACGGCTTCCTTTACGGCCTTTGGCCAATTGCCTGGATCATCGTTGCCGCGGTGTTCCTGTACAAACTCACGGTCAAGAGCGGCCAGTTCGAAGTGATCCGCAGCTCGGTGCTGTCGATCACCGACGACCAGCGCCTGCAGGTACTGCTGATCGGCTTCTGCTTCGGCGCGTTTCTGGAAGGTGCAGCAGGCTTCGGCGCGCCGGTGGCCATCACCGCCGCACTGCTGGTCGGCCTGGGCTTCAACCCACTGTACGCCGCCGGCCTGTGCCTGATCGCCAACACCGCACCGGTCGCCTTCGGCGCCCTGGGCATCCCGATCATCGTGGCCGGCCAGGTGACCGGTATCGACGCCTTCCACATCGGCGCCATGACCGGCCGCCAGCTGCCGCTGCTGTCGCTGTTCGTGCCGTTCTGGCTGGTGTTCATGATGGACGGCCTGCGCGGTGTGAAAGAAACCTGGCCTGCGGCCCTGGTCGCCGGCCTGAGCTTTGCCGTGACCCAGTACTTCACCTCGAACTTCATTGGCCCCGAGCTGCCAGACATCACCTCGGCCCTGGCCAGCCTGATCTGCCTCACCCTGTTCCTGAAAGTGTGGCAACCCAAGCGCGCGTTCGGCGAAGCCAAGGCCAGCGTGGGTGCCGCCGTGGTGCAGCCAAGCGGCAGCCAGCCAAGCCCTTACAGCTTTGGCGAAATTTTCAAGGCCTGGTCGCCGTTCCTGATCCTGACCGTGCTGGTCACCATCTGGACCCTGAAACCGTTCAAGGCAGCCTTCGCTCCGGGCGGCGCGATGTACAACTTCGTGTTCAACTTCGCCATCCCGCACCTTGACCAACTGGTGATCAAGACCGCACCGATCGTGGCCGCGCCAACCGCCATGCCCGCAGTGTTCAAGCTGGACCCGATCTCCGCCACCGGCACCGCGATCTTCCTCTCGGCACTGATCTCCATGGCGGTGCTGAAAATCAATTTCAAAACTGGTCTTACCACTTTCAAAGAGACCTTTTGGGAGCTGCGCTGGCCCATCCTGTCGATCGGCATGGTGCTGGCCTTCGCCTTCGTCACCAACTACTCGGGCATGTCGTCGACCATGGCCCTGGTGCTGGCCGGCACTGGCGCGGCGTTCCCGTTCTTCTCGCCGTTCCTTGGCTGGCTGGGTGTGTTCCTGACCGGGTCGGACACCTCGTCCAACGCCCTGTTCAGCTCGCTGCAGGCCACCACTGCCCACCAGATCGGGGTCAACGACACCCTGCTGGTAGCGGCCAACACCAGCGGCGGCGTGACCGGCAAGATGATCTCGCCGCAATCGATCGCCGTGGCCTGCGCCGCCACCGGCCTGGTCGGCAAGGAATCCGACCTGTTCCGCTTCACCGTCAAGCACAGCCTGTTCTTTGCCACCATCGTCGGCCTGATCACCCTGATCCAGGCTTACTGGCTGACCGGCATGCTGGTTCATCACTAAAGTGAAAGGGGCCGGGCGCCATCGGGCGCCTGGCATACCCCCCAAGCAACGCTGCGAGAATCCATGATCATTTCTGCCTCTACCGACTATCGCGCCGCGGCCCAACGCAAGCTGCCTCCTTTCCTGTTCCACTATGCCGACGGCGGTGCCTACGCCGAGCACACGCTGCGCCACAACGTCGCCGACCTGGCAAGCATTGCCTTGCGCCAGCGCGTGCTGAAGAACATGTCCGAGCTCAGCCTGCAGACCACACTGTTCGGCGAAACCCTGAGCATGCCCGTGGCCCTGGCCCCGGTCGGCCTCACCGGCATGTACGCCCGCCGTGGCGAAGTACAGGCGGCGCGGGCGGCGGCGGCCCATGGCATACCGTTCACCATGTCTACGGTGTCGGTGTGCCCGATCGAAGAAGTGGCGCCAGCCATCGACCGCCCCATGTGGTTCCAGCTGTACGTGCTCAAGGACCGCGGCTTCATGCGCAACGCCCTGGAGCGGGCCAAGGCGGCCGGGGTCAAGACCCTGGTATTCACCGTGGACATGCCCGTGCCCGGCGCCCGCTACCGCGACGCCCACTCTGGCATGAGCGGCAAGCACGGGCCGCTGCGCCGCGTGCTGCAAGCCATGACCCACCCCGAGTGGGCCTGGGACGTGGGCGTGATGGGCCGCCCGCACGATTTGGGCAACATCTCCAAGTACCGGGGCAACCCGACCGGCCTGGCCGACTATATCGGCTGGCTGGGCAACAACTTCGACCCGTCCATTTCCTGGAAGGACCTGGAGTGGATCCGCGAGTTCTGGGATGGCCCGATGATCATCAAAGGCATCCTGGATGCCGATGACGCCCGCGATGCGGTCAAATTCGGTGCCGACGGCATCGTCGTGTCCAACCACGGTGGCCGCCAGCTCGATGGCGTGCTGTCCAGCGCCCGCGCCCTGCCGGCCATTGCCGATGCGGTGAAAGGTGACTTGAAGATTCTCGCCGACTCCGGCATTCGCAGCGGCCTGGATGTGGTACGCATGATCGCCCTGGGTGCCGACACCGTGCTGATTGGCCGCGCCTTCCTCTATGCGCTGGCCGTGCATGGCCAGGCCGGGGTGAAAAACCTGCTGGAGCTGTTCGAGAAGGAAATGCGCGTAGCCATGGTGCTGACCGGCGCCAAGACCATCAGCGAAATCACCCGCGACTCCCTGGTACGCGAACTGGGCGCCTGAGCGCCTGCACCAACGACCGCCTGATAGACCCGGGGCATGTGGCACGCAGAGGCCACAGCCCCACGAGGAGACTGCATGAGCCTGCCCGCCGCGTTTCTGCGTGATGCCGAGCGCCTGATCCCCGCCGCACGCCGCTTCGACGACCCCACCTCGACCCTGGCCTTCGGCACCGACGCCAGCTTCTACCGGCTGATCCCCAAGCTGGTGGTGCGTGTCGAGTCCGAAGACGAAGTGGTCGGCCTGATCAAGCTGGCCCAACGCGACCGGGTGCCGGTCACCTTCCGCGCCGCCGGCACCAGCCTGTCTGGCCAGGCCATCAGTGACTCGGTGCTGATCGTGCTGGGCGATAACTGGAACGACCGCGAGATCCGTGGCCAAGGCGAACAGATCCGCCTGCAGCCCGGGGTGATCGGCGCCCAGGCCAACGCTTGGCTGGCCCCGTTCGGGCGCAAGATCGGCCCCGACCCGGCCTCGATCAACGCCTGCAAGATCGGCGGTATCGTCGCCAACAACGCCAGCGGCATGTGCTGCGGCACCGCCCAGAACACCTACCACACCCTGGCCGGCATGCGCCTGGTACTGGCAGACGGCACCCGCCTGGACAGCGAAGACCCGGCCAGCGTGGCGGCCTTTGAAGCCAGCCATGCCGAGCTGCTGCAAGCGCTGGCCCGCCTGGGCCGCGAAACCCGCGCCAACACGGCATTGGCCGAGCGTATCCGACACAAGTACCGGCTGAAGAACACCACCGGCCTGTCGCTGAACGCGCTGGTGGACTACGACCAGCCGTTGGATATTCTGCAGCACTTGCTGGTCGGCTCCGAGGGCACCCTGGGCTTCATCAGCGCTGTTACCTACAACACCGTGCCCGACCACCCGCACAAGGCCAGCGCCCTGCTGGTGTTCCCCAGCGTGGAAAGCTGCTGCCGCGCGGTGCCGGTACTCAAGCGCCAGCCGGTGTCGGCCGTGGAACTGCTCGACCGCCGCAGCCTGCGCTCGGTGCAGGACATGGCCGGCATGCCGCTGTGGGTAAAAGGCCTGTCGGCCAACGCCTGCGCCCTGCTGATCGAGTCACGCGCGGCCAGCCAGAGCCTGCTGCACGAGCAACTGCAGCAGGTAATGGCCTCGATCGCCGACTTCCCGCTGGAGCAGCGCGTGGACTTCAGCGAAGACCCGGCGGTGTACAACCAGCTGTGGAAAATCCGCAAAGACACCTTCCCCGCCGTCGGCGCCGTGCGCCAGACCGGCACCACCGTCATCATCGAAGACGTGACCTTCCCGGTCGAGCAACTGGCCGAGGGCGTGAACCGCCTGATCCAGCTGTTCGACAAGCACCGTTATGACGAAGCGATCATTTTCGGCCACGCCCTGGAAGGCAACCTGCACTTCGTTTTCACCCAAGGGTTCAACAGCGCCGAAGAGGTTGCCCGTTACCAGGCATTCATGGACGACGTGGCGCAGCTGGTGGCCGTGGAGTTTGGCGGTTCGCTGAAGGCCGAGCACGGCACCGGGCGCAACATGGCACCGTTCGTGGCGCTGGAGTGGGGCCACGACGCCTACCAACTGATGTGGCAGCTCAAGCGCCTGCTCGACCCCAACGGCATCCTCAACCCCGATGTGGTGCTGAGTGACGACCCGGCCATCCACCTGAAAAACCTCAAGCCACTGCCCGCCGCCGACGAAATCGTCGACAAGTGCATCGAGTGCGGCTTCTGCGAACCCGTGTGCCCGTCCAAGGGCCTGACCCTCAGCCCACGCCAGCGCATCGTGATGTGGCGGGACATCCAGGCCAAGCAGCGCGCCGGCGTCGACACCCGCGAGCTGATGCGCACCTACCAGTACCAAGGCATCGACACCTGCGCTGCCACCGGCCTGTGCGCCCAGCGCTGCCCGGTGGGCATCAATACCGGCGAGCTGGTGAAAAAACTGCGCAGCCAGGCTGCCGACCACGGCAACACCGCCAACTGGCTGGCCGAGCACTTCCCCACCGCACTGGGCGGCGCCCGCCTGACCCTGACCGCAGCCAACAGCGCGCGCAAGCTGCTCGGCGCCCCACGCCTGGGCCGCCTGAGCGCCACCCTGCGCAAAGCCAGCAACGGCCGCCTGCCGCAGTGGACGCCCGCTATGCCCCAACCGCTGCGCCCGGTCGCCTTCGGCCAGGCCAGCAACGACGCCCGCCCACGGGTGGTGTACCTGGCGGCTTGCGTGTCCAGGGTAATGGGCCCGGCCTATGCCGACCGCGAGCAAAGCTCGCTGCTGGACAAGACCCGCGCCCTGCTGGAAAAGGCCGGCTACCAGGTCGTGTTCCCCGACAACGCCGACAGCCTGTGCTGCGGCCAGCCGTTCGCGTCCAAGGGTTACCCCGAGCAGGCCGAACACAAGCGCCAAGAGCTGATCAACGCCCTGCTGCACGCCAGCCGCGGCGGCCTTGACCCGATCTACTGCGACACCAGCCCCTGCACCCTGCGCCTGGTACAAGACCTGGGCGACACCCGGCTGGACCTGTACGACCCCGTGCGCTTCATACGCACGCACCTGCTCGAACGCCTGGAGTTCACCCCCCAGGATGAGCCGGTGGCCGTGCACGTGACCTGCAGCACCCAGCACCTGGGCGAAAGCCAGGCCCTGATCGACCTGGCCCGGCGCTGCAGCAAGCAGGTAGTCATCCCGGAAGGCATTCATTGTTGCGGGTTCGCTGGCGACAAGGGCTTCACCACCCCCGAGCTCAACGCCCACTCGCTGCGCAGCCTGAAGGATGCGGTGCAGTACTGCAGCGAAGGCATTTCCACCAGCCGCACCTGCGAGATCGGCTTGAGCAGCCACAGCGGCATCGACTACCACGGCCTGGTCTACCTGGTGGACCGCGTCACCCGCCCCCGCAGCCTCTGAAGCCTGCGCGATCCATTGTGGGAGATAACGCAGCCCAACGGGCTGCGCTGTCGCGAAGAGAACTCAATCCGTAAGCGCGACGCGCCCTGTGTGGGAGCGGGCGTGCCCGCGAAAACCCCAGCGCGGTAGCTGGCACCTGCTACGCCGGTGTTCGCGGGCAAGCCCCCCTCTCGCAAACAACCCCGCCCCCGGAGCACGAACAAGATTGAACCCTTGCAAAACTGCCAAGGTCCATCCTTTAGGCCCACCTTCCCGAGGCCCCAGAGGAGACTCCCATGAAAGGTACCGCGCTTTCGGCCCTGTTCGCGGCCGCTACCCTGCTGGCTTCGCCGGTGTTCGCTGCTGACGACCTGTGCGCCATCAACCTGCAAAAAATCGACGACAGCATGGCCACCGCCGGCGCCACCTCCGAAGGCCTGGACAAAGCCGTGACCGAGCACGTCGACAAAGCCAAGGCTGCCCAGGCCTCGGGTGACACCAAGGAATGCATCGCCATCACCAGCAAAGTGCTGGAGCGCCTGGAAAAAACCGAGAAAGGCAGCGGTTCGGGCAGCGGCGGCGCCTAAGCCCTGGGCGGGCGACAGGACCAGCTGTCGACGTCGCCCGCACAATGGCGTATACTCCTGCTCACGTGCCGTAAGGTGCGTTAGCCAAGAGCTAGTGTAGGGGCCGATTAGGATTCGACGCCGGTAGCGAAACTCTAGGTGCATGCCGAGTTGGTAACAGAACTCGTAAATCCACTGTTGCAACTTCTATAGTTGCCAATGACGAAACCTTCGGCGCGGAGTACAAGCTGGCTGCGTAAGCAGTCCTCTTGATCCGTTGCTTCTGGTAGCTTCGGCTCCAGCAATCACTAGGGGATGCCTGTAAACCCGAACTGATTGTCATACAGAACAGGATCGTCGCGTAGCACGTTGTGGGCGAAGTGACTAAAACTTACACAACTCATCCAAAGCACCCTGCCCGTCGGGCGGCTGCGGATTAAATCAGTAGACACGGCTAAGCATGTAGTACCGACAGCGGAGTACTGGCGGACGGGGGTTCAAATCCCCCCGGCTCCACCAATTTTCTTGTAAGTCGTTCATTTTTAAGGCTTTTTTCCAAGGCGGTATTCCAAGATTTCATCTTGGGGCGGCAAAAGGCGGTAGGAATGGGCGGCATGCCACCCTTGACGCACTCACCAGGAGTGCGCCATGCCTCGCTACATCGAACGAAGCCGTCACGGCCTCTATTACCTTCGATTGCCCAAACACCTTGCCCACTTCAACCAGGGCAAGCGTGTATCCCTGCACACCCACAGCAAACGGCTTGCTATCCAGCGCGCCAGTCGGCATATAAGCAGTCTCAATCTGTACCTGAGCCTGAGCCCGACCATGACTGACTCCCTCCCCACCTCTCTCGCCGAGTACCAAGCACTCAAGGAAGAAATGGTGCGGGACTTTCAAGCTGAAAACCGCGAGCTTGACCAGGTGTTGCAGAAAGCTGCGCGGCTTCCGGACAGCTCGAATGCGGTTAAGCTTGCCCTTGAACGGCGCCTGCGCAATGTCCTGGTCGAAGAAGCCATGCGCTACATCACGCTGCAACTCGAAGGCACTGCGCTCCCCCTAAGTGGCAGCGCCCAGGATCAGTACTCAATCCTGAACGACTTGCTGACCTTTGCGGAAAACACGGCACTGGAGATCAATGGCGCCCGGCAAGCGGACGGCACCATTAGCCGATCGTCATTGGAGATTGCCGAGGGAGTCTTCCGAGACGCGATCTACAGCAAACATGAAGAAATGTCCGAAAGCCTACGAGGCACCACCAAGGCACCTGAGCAGGACGAGCGAGCGCCGTCACCATCAGCTTCCGACCCTACTCCCCCCACTCCGACATTGACCCTGCTGGCGCTGCATGACCTCCAGCAAGTGGATGCCGAGGAGCTGGAGGGGCCTCTGACCAAAAGCACGCATTCAGAATATAAGCGCCACTCCCGTGTGCTGACCGTACTGAGCGAACGCAAACCCATCCAAGAATTCACCAAGGACGATTTCGAGCAGCTCCACAGAACCGTGTTAAAAATCAAGCTGGGCGCAGTACGGGGTTTGAACTGCGATAAGGCGAAACGTGGGGATCTGATACCTACGGATGCGGACTACACTGCCATCAGTGTCGAGACGGCCAGTGCCTACTCAATCCGTCTCCATTCCTTGCATCTGTTCGCGTACAGACAAGGGTACACGGCGGTACACCCAGACAAAATCAAAAAGCCTCGTTTCAGCAAGATTTCCAACAAGCAAAAGAAAGCTACCCCACTGGACCAGACCAAGGCCAAGTCCTATCGCCTCGATGAACTTCAGGCCATTTTCGATGGCTATCTGTATCACCCAAGCAAACTGAGCCCGCGCAAGGAGATCCATCCCTACCAGTTTTGGCTACCACTGATCGGGATCTACAGCGGCATGCGGATTGATGAAGTTTGCGGCCTGTCCACGCGAGCCGTGGAGCGCAGCACCTCGGGAATCTGGCACTTCAAGATCGAGGAGGAAGCAGCGCTCAATCGGAAGCTAAAAAACAAAGCGTCGAAACGGCGGGTGCCCGTACACCGGCACCTGATCGAACTTGGCTTCATCGACTATGTAGAAGAGCGTAGGAAGAAAAAAGCCAAGATGCTGTTCGATGGCCTGCACTACAACAAGAATGGCTGGGGCAACACCGCCACGCGCTTCTTTACTCGGTTGCCGTCTCCTACGTCTCCTGGCACGGGCTACCTGTACGACGTGGGTATCCACCGAGAAAAGCATGATGGACGGGACTATCACGCCTTCCGGCATACGTTCATCGACCGAATGAGAGCTTGCGGGGTGGACAGTGGCTATGACATCGAAGCCATCACCGGGCACGAAAAGGAAAATGTCAGCGAAGCTGACCGCTACGGCGATGGTCCTGAACTCAAGGAGAAAGCGGAAAAGGTCAACCGCGTTTTCTATGAGCTGGACCTGGCGCACATCGACTACAAGGTATTTAAAGCGTCTAACCATGCCGCATTAGCTCGCTCAGAACGAGCATTCGCTAAAGAACACAGCAAGCAGCAGACTCAGACTGCATAGCTAGAACGCTTTTGGCGAATGACGAACCTAAATAGGTGCTTATATAGCACCTATTTTTATTTTGTCAGGTCAAGTAAAAATCGCCACAAATTGCGTTACAATAATAATAACAAAAATAAACGCCATGAATAAAAACACTCTAACTACTTACCACAAAACTCTCAGTCCAGAGTTCAAACACTTCCTGAAAGCTCTTTCATACTTTGATGATAACGAGCTTGAACTGCTTTCTGCGGGAAAAATCCCACCACCCGTGGTTCTCAATCGCGCTGTGTACTTGAAACACGCAACACCAGAACAAATTTCTGGGATAGCAAAGGATCTGACCCACATCCACTCGTTATCATTGAGGCGGCTTAACGTACTCGAAATGATGGAGTATATCAACACTGAAGAACTCGGTGCATATCAACGTGAGGTCATCGAGAGTATGGCCATTCTTGAAGAGAGCGAGAAGTGGATACCCATCAGTTTCGAGCTACCTATAGAGCAATCTTTGGCAAGGGCATGCGATTACCGCTCGATTAAAAAGCAACTGGTTAAGATTGCTAATGAGGAGCGAATCAATACTGAAGCCAATAGGCGTAAGGTAGGCGGAAAGACTGATCAGCCCTACTGCTCAGATCAAACGCTTACGTTTAGAAAAACTCAGGAAGCAATCAGCCTGAAAACGCTAGAAGGCGTCTATGTTTCCAGGGTCGGTTCAGGCCAAATCATCACCCTCGCGGATATCGCTAAAGATCAAGAGCAACGACGGTTCAATCAATTGTTCCATATCTCAAAGAACCTGCAATCGGTTGCTGATGATGCAGGTTTTGAAGGGTATTTTGTGACGTTTACAGCGCCCGGAAATTATCACCCGAACCCGGCTCTAGGCAAGCGCAGCTACGATCAAGAGCGGTTGCGGAGTGGGCACGAGTACATTCAAGACCGCTGGAAAAGAATCAGAGCGCGTCTTGCCAAACTAAAATGCCCGTTATCTGTTGACACTTTTTTCGGCATGCGCTTTGTAGAAGCGCATAAAGACGGCTGCGCCCATTGGCATTTATTATTCTTCACCACGCCTGAACGCTTTGCTCAATTTCAGAGTTTGGCAAATGAATACTTTCCTGCGCGAAGACAGTGGGACTACGAGAAAGTGGATCGGGCACGCGGCGAAGCAAGTAGCTATCTTTTCAAATACGTCGCCAAAACAGTTAACAGCTCAAAATTTGAGGATGCCCGATTAGCACCTAATGAAGAAGACGAAAAACGACTAGATAATGATCAGTCAACTTTAAAACATATTGATCGAGTCACCGCAGCTCTACGGGCGCAGCGAATTAGGCAATTTCAATGTTTCGGCATCAGCAATACCCTAACCAAATATCGCATCATTAACAAAATCGAAGAAAATGTTGACGAGTTCGCTAGTGATTCAGTACGCCAGTCGCTTTTAGCATGCAGAATGTACAATAACGGCAAAAAGGATAAGAACGACAGAAATCTGATAGGGTTCAAAAACCTCATCACCAAATTTTCTGATTCATTTGAGCTGATCAAAGAGCCATACTTAAACCGTTTTGGCGAACCGTCGTCACGAATAACCGGCATCCTATTCAATTGTGGATTCGCTTACTATCTTCCGGAATACGAAATCAGCCGAAACCTTGAGGATTTGCTGGAAGAGGTTCAGTACTGGGCAACTGATGAAGAGCTTGACAAGGTTGAACGCGATACGTTTATCACAAATAAGGTGTCAGACTTCGATACCTCATGGGATGAAATTTTTAAAGAGCCAGTTACAGTTATTTATAGTGATCCAAGACCGACCGCGTCGGAACTGATAGACCTCATCAAACATCAGCAGCCAAAGCGATTCTTTGTCAAATACACTGACATTCAGACAAAAACCGAAGCGGGGCCATCCCTAAGTGCGAATGAGATCATCGAATTATTGACAACCTGACAAACACTGTCAGCTCCATTGACTTTCGACCGCCTGCTACGCTGGCGAATTCGCCCAGCGGAGCGGGCGGTTTAGACAGCGGCTCAAGATAGACGTGTCTAAGTTCATCAGAGAAACATGCACAAAAAGCGCAATCTTTGAAGATTTGCGCTTAACAGGCAAGGAAAATTAAGAAAGTGATTGGCTCACTCAAGCGATCGCTTAATGATCAGATTTACATCTCATTAATAGATTCACTATTGGTTTTCTAAGCTGCTTACTCAGCAGTAGGTTTAGATCAATTGATCTAGTGGCCAATCACTTTCTTAATATGCCTCGCTACTTTAGATGACTTCATATTAGCGAACCATTTTCATAACCACCAATTGTATATCTGGATCGAAAAACCTGAATTTGATAGTCAATACCTATGTCAATCACACAAACAATTGACCAGCCCTATTGACCCCTTGCCGGGGGTTCCCCCCTTTCCCCCGATCAGCAGGGCAAGACAAGGCAGCCAACAGCGGCTGCCCTGCCTTGACCTGCTCCGCTTCATTCAAGCCCGCTTGCTCCGGTATCGCCACACAGCCCGTGTAAGCTCACGATTAAGCCCCTCCAGACCTGACACCCAATCACCTGGCCACAGCCGTCCAGGACCTGCCGAGACGTGCGCTAGGAGACGGGTACAGAGTTCCTGAGCAACCACCACTTGCCGCCACCAATCCTCAATGGGCTTGAAGACAGCGTCCAAATCAACCGTACGTGCCTCACAGTAGCGATGGAGGCCTACGCCGCACATACCGAGCACGAACACATAAATCTCCTCCCTGGTCTTGAAGGCCTTCTGCCGTCGCTGTGCTAATGATAGTGGGCACGGAACGACGCTGACTGCGCTGCGTGGTTTGAGCGAAACAACATTCGAGCCCGGTTGGTCTACAAGACGCAATTCACGCAGTCTTCTGGCGTAAATCTCTTCTAACGCTCGAATCTGACATGAAAAGATCGCGACTTCTGTTTTAAGCCCGCCAGGCCATTGCTCAAACTTTACCGAATCCTGCATTAAGGTAGCGCAATATTTTTTTAGGCAGAGCAAATTCCCTGCCAGCAAGAACAACTCTTCCGCAACTGAATATATACAGACACGGTGGTCACCAGTTAGTTTTATGGCTATTCCCGGCACCTTATAACGCATACGCCCTCCACTTGACTGCGCCTACCATAACTGAGAGATTGCAAATCTAAAAATAAATAATAACTATAGACTCAAGAACAACCAATCGACAACTTCTATGTCAATAACACAAACTTTTACGCGAAATTAAAATAACAAAATACGTGATATAATAAACAAAATAACAATAATAAAGGACACTGCAATGGCTAAAGATCTAAAAGACCATACGACTCCCGACATGTTTGACGCTGTATATCCAATACAGAAACGTGGACGTAAACCTCTATTCGAGCAGCCCATGTCTGCCGCTCAAAGGGCGCGACGGTATCGTGCCAATAAAAAACTGCGTAACGAAACCAACTAAGAACAAGGCTACTCAGGGTGTGTACTTCGTACACCCTGATCCTTGCTAGGGTTTCACCCTAGAACCCTGCACACCGTGGGGTTCCCCCACACCCCAGACCATAAAAACAATAAGAATGGGTATTATATGAGCGAACAAGAAAACGCACCGAGTGCTAACAAACCACTGTCAACTACACGCATACACGTAAAGTTGAGGAAAGCACTTAAGTCCGAACTTGAGAAAAAAGCGGCTGACAATTTTATGTCGTTGTCACAATTGCTACTGCAATCTGCGAGGAATTCAACGATAACCGTTCGGCGTATAGATGCGCCGAAAAACTCGAAAGAGCTGCTGGCATTGACGGCTGCTTACAACAAATTCGGCGCACAGCTGAACATGATTGCGAAGCACTGCAACACATTCAAAGCCAACAGCGACAGCGTCAAAATTCTCACCGCCTTGATCGACATCGAGCGCTCTGTTGCCGAGCTGAAAGCCGAAACGCTGGGAGAAGACTGATGGCCATGCACGGCTTTAGTAGGCACTCAGGCAGCGGTGGAGGCGGCGGTAGCGGGCCTGTCGATTACTTCATTGACGACCAGTATCGTGACAAAGAAGAAGGCATATGGCTGCCTCGCGATCCGCTGCCGGAAGTCATCGAGGGTGATCCAGCGTTGATGGTACAGATGATCGATGCGCTCGACCACAAGCATAAATACACATCTGGCGTGCTGTCGTTCACCCATGCTGACACTGAAAAGCTCAAGCTATCTGGACTAAGTGAAGCGATTGCGGACATTAATGGTCGGCTTAAAGAAATGTTGTTTGCCGGGATTGCACCAGAACACCAGCATATCTTAATCGTGAAGCAGAGTCATTTGGATCGGCTTGAGCTGCATTACGTGCTGCCGAGGCACAACTATGAAGTGGATAGGGCATGGAATCCTGCGCCTCCCGGCGAAGGAAAATTTCGCCAAATGGACGCCCTGGTCGACCTCATCAATGTGAAGTACGGCCTGGACGATCCGCGAGACCCCTTGCGTGCTAGAGCGACGAAAGAACTTCATTGGGAAACATCTGATAAAAAAGCGACACGTGACACGCTTAATAACTTCTTTAAAGAAGCCGTTATAGAGGGTGCAATTGACAACCGGGACCAATTGATTCATTTAGCAAGAAGAGCGGGATTTGAAATAACTCGAATTGGCGATAACTACGTATCGATGAAGCCGCCGGGGGAGGATAAATCTATAAGACTGAAGGGAGAAATTTATGACAGACAATTCACTAATTCAGCTGAGCTTACAGACACAAAAACAAAGAGTGCAGAACGAGCAGCTTATCTCGCAAAACCAGCAGTTGCTGAACGATATAAGCAAGCAGTACGAGAGCGTCAAAACTTTATCGAAAAGCGTTTCAAAAAAACACTTGGCGTTGTTAGATCTGGAAAAAGCTATTCGGAAACACAAAAATTCAACAGCACAAAACGCGGCGATATCATCACAATCCATGAAAATCGCTCTAGCAATTTCGCTAATAAGCTTAGCAACCCACCTACTACTAATAACAATGAGGTAATTAAAAGTGACGGTTTTGGAAAAGAAGCTAATTCAGTTATTGCACGAGCAGAGCGAGTTATCTACAACACTCAACAATCAGCTACTACAGCAAGTCGAGTCCTTGAAGCTGGAACTAAAATTGCTCAATCAGCACATACAAGAGTTACAAGCCCAACTGTGAAGTCTCCTTATGGAACTCCACGTAGTGCTCCCCTAGCGAGCGTCGGCACGGCTGGGCTCGCCATCAGTGATGTCGCAGGGGGTATTGCAGGTGCGGATACAGGGGACGCTGAGAGCGATCGAATCTTGACGGCTAAACGTCACGAAGCTGTCGAATCAGCACAACGATCTGCCACGAGAGCGAAGCAAGACGCTTTACGGAATCAACGGAAAGCTAATGACGATCTGAGCATATGAATCATGACCAAAATTATAAACTGGAGAGAAACTAATGCAACAACGCACAGCACTTGAACAAGATGTAATAGATTTGGCTCGCGAGTCTTATGAAATACTAGAAAAACAGTTAGAACTACAAGCTAAGCTGATGGAAATGTTTAAAGCCTTAACAGAAAACATACTCACCGAGCACGAACTTCCGGAATTGACCCTTACAGAAATAGGCGTAAATAGTAAGTGTGTGACAAGCGGAAGAACGATTCACAAAAACACAACTACTACGGATTCGTTCTCACCTTAGCTAGACGAACAAAATGCCTCGACTAACGAGGCATGAATTTCACTTACAGAGCCCGGCATTCATTTCATCGAATCCCGAAGTGCTATAAACATAGCCTACCGACGAATTACGACCAACAATTCCCTGGGTAGTAACAACAAGTTTTTCGGATCGCTGAAGTTCATTTGCCAACCGACTGCCGGCAGGGGCTTTTAGCTCCGCATGCTGCCAGTCGAGAGGCCAGGTCTCGGAGAACGGTGGTCTGTTATCAATTTTGAACGTTATATCAAATGTTTTGTTAGCACCATTTGATAGGCCAAGCATGTAAGGCAAAGCATCGATTCTCATAGAGCGCTTACCGACGAAGCAATCTATTGTGAGCTTGAGCTTACCTTGGTGCGGTACACCAAGCGTACCGATCGCAGGTGTTGTGCCTGAGACGAAGCGGCCCTTCGTCCCTGTACTTGACTGACTGGCGATCTCAGGCTTCAACCGCAACCAGTTCCCGTGAATAGTCGCCCCCATGCTTCGGACATTAACGCGACAGCTTTCAGCAGCACCTTTTGCAAGTACGTCGCAAAAGTCCGCACTAGCCATTGCAGGTATCATCCCCAACGCAATGACTGATATTTTGAGACAACTCAAACTTTGCTTACCCATAGCTCCCCACCATCAACTACTATAAGACTCGACCATAAGTGCTGAATACTTCATCGTATGGTAAAGATTGAGAAGAAATATACAAACAGGCGTTAATAAGATACCGAAAACCATAATGATGAGGCCGATACTTACCGGTAGGAGCACCCACAGACTGTAATATATGAAAGAGTTAAAGTGATCGTAAGTCGCCCCGGTAGAGAGATTTTTTAAAGCGTATGTCTCTAGCTGTCCTTTCCTCATACGCCCCACGACTACGATTTCATCGCCTTCTCGAATACTAACGCCGCCTTCGTATTTAAACATCGCGGGGGTAGTGCCCACTCTGAACGTAAACTGGTCGCTGCTCGTAATCGTACCGGAGACATTACCGGTAAATGCCCCAGTTTTCACATTGCCTGAGGTGTGCACACTACCGTGAAGGCTAGACACCTGACCAGCAATCCTGACTAGCCCCTTCTTAAGCTTTTCCATTTCTATTCACCGGTTAAATCTTAGTCTCGAACAAAACTTGATTGCGTGAGTCGATTAGCACAAGCTTCTGGGGTGCAATGAGTACCGTCCGTTCCTTCACGAGATTTCCACCGACGCGCTCACGTTCAACGGAGTTAACATATCCGAACACTTCGATTTTCAGATTGCCGCGTTCACCTTCAATTCTTCTCGCCAGATCTGAATCTTCAACTTTAAAACGCACATCAGACCCGCCTACAAATCCAACTCGTAGTTCGGTATTCGTGGTTCTGAAATAGCACCGTTCTTGATCCGCTCCTTTCATACTTTGAGCGAATCGCGCCTCTTCTTTCGTGTACTTCAGTTTATCTGAGAACAAGCAATGATCAATCTTGAAGCTTTTTTCATCGAAATTATATTTACCCAGTTCCAAGGAAACTGGATTAGTCGGCACACTAAGAAATTTAACCAGCCGATTGCCATTGATTTTTTCTGCTTCGACTTTGGTCTGCGCTGAAATTTTCTCGCTCAGATCGCGCTTTTTAAATTCATCTGTAGTGTCACCGTATTCCCGCCCCAATTGGAACACTTCAGCAGTCGTGGCGTCAGCTGGTACAGAGGTTCTGAGGAATTCTGCGATATCCTGGCCAGGCTCGTCCCACGTGCGATAGCTATTGTAAAGACGGAAAGCAGTGGCGGGGTACAGGATATCTAGATATGCCTCTGGCTGGCCTTCACCTGGGTTAGCAAATTTTGCTACTAATGTGTTGTTCAAGCTCTCGAACGTAGGTTCTTCGCTTTTAGTCGCGGTTACCTCACCCGTCTTTTCGGGCTCACTTGACAAATCTTTCTCATCTTTACAGCCAGCTAACAAAACCGCGCTAGTTATGGCAGAAGCGAGTGCAATCGAGCGGGCGAAATTTGGTTTAGGGCTAGTCATCTAGAACATCCTTTTAGTTGAGATTTAAAGCGACTTTTGCAGTGGTTCGACAAAGTGATCACTTTCAAGGATCGCGCTATCACCACGTACTGACCAAAATTTGGGCCTGCGGCACGCTCAAAGCCCACCCCAGAGCAGGGAGACGATCAAAATGGGTCGTAAATACCGTGGCCATAAAGCCATCATACCCGCCAGATTTACCCCATGGCAAGAATCTCAGCGGAGTCAGATAAACAGGGTGATCTCCTAAAGCTAGGAGCGTCGGTGCGTACCCTCAGAAAAGGGTTGGGCTTGTCTCAGGAGGCGCTGGCTGATGCCGCTGAAATTGACAGGTCACACATGGGCAAAATCGAACGCGGCGAACGGAATGTTACATTCTTAAATATCATAAGGATCGCGGCAGCGCTCAGCTGTAAGCCATCAGAGCTGATGCAACATGCGGGATTGTGAGAAAGCGCTTTTCGCATTAGCGCAAATTAGATGTTTTTTGCGAATAAACTATAAGAGAGGCCCTGGCAAGAGGGCCTCTCTTATAGTTTTTATTTAAGACACTCTTTAACTGCCTTATCAAGGTCGGCGACATGAATTGGAGTCGGAGTACCAGACTTCATTTTCCATACTGTATAGCCGCCTTTCAAACACTTTCCGCGCAACTCAGTTTGCTTGCCCTCAGTGATGAAGCGCACCAAGACCTTACTGCGACCATCCTCTTGAATGTCGAATAGCTTTCTGGCAACTGCGTCGCTTAGAAGGTGCCCGCCTTTAGTATCGAGACAGTAGACAAGCCCAGATTTCCACACCAAAAAATCAGGATAGAATGATCCCGCATCGCCCTCCGTTAATAGCGGGATATGAAACCCGCCGCTGCTGGAGTTACGGTGCCATGGAAAACCTGCTTTATCCAAAGAATCTGCAAAAGGCGCCTCAAACTTATTTAAACCTGAATATTTTTCATAGATCGAATTGACGTATGTCGTACCATTTCGAGGTACCCTAATAGCGCCAAACTGGAACGGAGCGCCGCTCTCGTAAGCCAATTCCGAGTTTGAATAATACGCATCTACAATTTCGGCTGCCAGTTTTTCAGCATATCTTTCAGCTGCACTATGTATTTGTACTCGGCAATCAAACTTAGGGTGTTTCAGATCAGTAACAGCCAGCGCTCGGGTAGAGCGTGCTCTTAATGCTGTATTAACAAGCCAGCGCAAGCGCACTGGATTAGTATTCCCACCTTGCATCCACTCTAGGCTCGAATCCTTATTCAATGACTCCAGATCAACTGTCTGGGTCGCAGTATGGGCCTGGCCTTGCGTGTCCGGAGTGTTTTCAGTGAAGGTGGGGAAATCACCAACGATTTCAGCGATCCTGCTACAGGCTTCACTAGCATCGACGTGCACCTGATGCAGCGCAACCTCCAAACCATCCTTCAGATGCAAATCATCAACTGCACCACCTGCGCCACCAAAATTATCGACAATTTCTATTGGAGCACCTTCTGCCCTCAGTTTCTCCTTTACTGCATTAATCGAAGCGGTAAACACACTTTGATTGTCAACACGCAAAAAGAAATGGGCTGAGTTAAGAAGTGCGTTGTCGTAGTGCTTTGCTCCATACTGCCTTAAAACTCGACCTATGATTTGCTCAACCTGGATTGAGGACCCCATACTTTTATCGATATAGGCAAGGTAGCAACCTGGGTCATCCCATCCCTCCTGAAGAGAGAGGTTAAATATTATGTGCTTGAAATCACCAGCCTGGAAATCTTCAAAGTCTTTTTCGCCCTTTGAAAAGAGATTCACTTCATCAGGTTTATTCCCATCCATAAATGCAAGATTTGCATAAATTGCAATATCCTCAGGAGATATACCTTTTTCCTCGACGAGATAACGCCATATTCTAATCGGCGGTGCTTTCCTCAACAAAAACGGTTTGGAGTGGTCATCTTTTTCTCCATCATCAGCAATGTTTGTTTTACAAACATAGATAGCTTTTGGAGAAAAACCCAGCCCTCTGGCGTTAATTTCAGCCTCAATTGATGATAGCCGCTTATGGAGGTCGTCTAAAGACTTCTCCATCGCACCAGTGGTTCCGTCAAACTGAATTGCTTTCTTGACGAGTTCAGCGCTCACAACTTTTTCGCTACTAACAGCGGTCGTCACGAACAGCTGGGCGTTCGGCTGCCCATCGGAGTCTATAGACTTAAGCTTCTCAAAATGTTCATGATCGTCCCCTGACTCTTCAACCCAGAGCTTGATGGGCTGAATGACTCCTTTGTGAAAATTGTTGGGCAGTTTTAAAGTAGCACTAGCGAGTAAGTAGGCGTCGGGTTCCAGCTCGGAGAGAATGTCTGTCTGCTGCTCAGAAAGATTGTGCCCTTCATCATATACTATGAGCAGCGGTCGACGCTTTCCGTTAGATACTCGCGAAATTAATCGCTCCCACGGCGATGAGTTGCCAAAAAGATCAGCATCTTTTTTATAGACGTTCAGAGCACCTTCAGACTGATCTTTGTTGTTAAAAAGCCCTGTGGTTGCCATAATCATCAAAGGTGTGGCTGAGTCTTCGATGTGATGGGGTGTTAGTTGCGAAATATTAATTACTCGAAAACCCTCTACGATTTCCGAGTATTTTCCGCCCGCACTGAAATTTACATACGTCTGAGCAACTACGGGCTTTGCTTTAGACATCCAAAAGACAATTGGCTCAGATGCAAAATGCGAGCGCATCAAGGTTACTGCCTGGGCCAGGATTGGTGTCTTGCCCGCCCCTGTTAACGCAGACAGTGCTTGAAAGAAAGGTCTAGGCTTAGGCCCTTTACTCGGACGATAGGGGTGATTAGCGAAAAACGCATAACGCTGTACTATGGTGCTCGCTGCTTCAGCTTGAAAAGCCTTGAGATTGAAATCAGGCATCAAAGTCTCCCTCATTATTATAAGAGTCCTGACGCTGATTAAACCCAATATGCTCAAGGACCTGATCTGGAATTTTATAAAATTCTACACTGCTGCCAGTGTAGGGTGCTAACGCTGCGTACACATGATATCGCACAGCAAGCCCCGCACTCTTAGCCTCTTCAGCGATTTCTCGAAATGCGGCTTTGGTTAACGCTGACGGCTTTTCTGGGGAATCCCATATCAGGAAAAAGCCCTCATTCTTTGCATTAACTGCAAATAGATGTCTATTCACCTGAGCAGGAAGCCTTCTTAGATACGACTTTGCTTTTTCAGCCTTATTCCAGTAGCTTGTTAAAAGCAAGTCAATCATCTCTTCACGGGCTAAAGCGTTGACCGCTGAAGCGTCTATCTTTTCACGCTTCAATTCAATAAAGCGGAACCCACTAGGGATTGGCTTACGCTTTTCCGCTGCCCATGCTCCAGACATAACACGCTTAACACGCTCAGCTGTAAGTGTCCGAGCATAATGGTCACCTTTTTCGGTGTTCCCTTGCTCAATTAGAATAAATCTTCTAGAACTATCGGCCTCTTGATTAAGTTCGAGAACGGCATGTGCCGTCGTCCCAGAGCCTGCAAAAGGATCCATAACGATTCCGTTAGGAGGGCACCAAAGCTGAATTATCTTAGTCATCAACTTCAATGGCTTGACTGTTGAAAAACCATGACCTTGCCCAACGACGGCTGTAAGTTCCGCAACTCCGTCAGCCGATCTGCCTGATTCTTTGTAGTCCCAGGATGTTGACCCAAGATCAATATCAGTAACCAAATCAGAGCTAAGATCGGAGTCTGACCAGTAAGTAACAGGCACTTTGCCCTTTTTTATTTGTTCAAGATAGGTTTTTACTCTTGGCCGGCCAAGTCCATCGCGACCAAACCATAGGAAAGGCCAATTATCTTCTGATAGTCTTTCATATGATTTCTTGGAGATACTTTCAGCCAGAACACCTGGCTGCTGCTTTTTCACCATTAAGGCTTTGCCGCGACCATCACCAATGTCACGTTCTTCGTAATCTGGCCCCCAAGCATTCAGCCAGACCTTGACATTTTTCTTGGGGTGACGCCACGCGCCGTTCCCCGCTGGATAATGTACGATGCCCGTGAAAGGTGACTGAATACCGTAGTCATCTTTCGCAGAGTAGCTTTTCGCAGTGAGGTTACCCTCCCGCCAGAGATTGCCAGGGTCGTTGTCCGGATTGGAGTAGCGCTTATTATCCGACTCCCCTCGCGTCATGGATGCAGTTTTTACTCTATCAACATCTTTGCCATAGACCAAAACGTATTCAGTCGCAGTGGATATATGCCGATTATCTGGACGGGCAGCCGCTGACTTCTGCCAGTTGATAATAGCGAGGCGATTATCTTCACCGAAGATCTCATCCATCAGCATCCCCAACCGGAACAGTTCCCGGTGGTCAATGCATATGGCCATCACACCACCAGGCTTCAGCATCTCCCTCATCATCCATATACGAGGGGTCATGAACCTCAGCCACTTGCTGTGCTTTGAGCCATCATCCTTAGGTACGACATCACCCAAATCCGGGTCATTTGGATCTTTGTCCCACTTATCGTTGTAACGAAAATCCTCGCCCGTGTTATATGGAGGGTCAGTCACAACCAGGTCGATCTGACCCCGATACTTATAGAGCGTTACCATCGCCGAGAGGTTTTCGCCGTCCCAGATCTCGTTCTCAGCCTGAGCCAGCTCTTCCCCGTAGGAGTGTTTTTTGACGATGGCGGCGAGCTTGGGCTTGACCTGCCGGATGATCTGCCAGGGAGCAGCTCGCCCCGTGTAGTTCATGACAATGCCATTTTTCCCGGCATCAGCGAGCGCTTCGTCATGCTCTTGAAGCAAGCGCACCAGCGCAGCTCTAGGCAGTTGATCATAATCCATAAACGCCCCTCGAAAAATTGCGCAAAGGCTGCGACAAAAATCGCTTATTTTAGAGGTTCGGGGAGCTGTCACGCCATCTCTAATTTGGCCGACAGTGGGTGCTCTGCATCAGTTTCTGGCCCTGACGGCAGTTGGCTGGCATACTCGCCTCGTCCCGCGTCAAGGGCGGCATTTTTTGCAGCATGTGGGAGGCAACACTCCACCACCAGTAATTCATGTCCTTGTTTTATAAGGTTTTTTTGAAATGACTGGCTGGGTTCACCTCCCCCCGGCTCCACCAAATGATCAAAAAAAGACGTCCACGGACGTCTTTTTTTGTGCCTGAAATCCAGTAAATACGCGGCCTCCAGCGCTTTTGCGGTCTTTTGAGAGTTTTTGAGTTCCAGCCGTTCGGGTATTCCAGGCGGTATTCCACCTCACCCGGTGCTAATCTTTGGAATACCGAATCAGTGCTTGAGGACAATCTCATGCCTGCTCAAAACCTCCGCCTCTCCGATCGACAGCTCAAGGGAGTCAAACCCGCGTCCAAGGATTACGTCCTCACCGACGGTGACGGTTTGCAGCTCCGCGTACGCAGCAACGGCTCATTGCTGTGGAATTTCAACTACCGCGAACCGGTGACCAAGAAGCGCATCAATATCGGCTTCGGGACCTACCCCGAACTGTCACTGGCGAATGCACGAAAGATGGCAGTCGATGCACGTGAGCTGCTCGCTCAGGGCATTGATCCGAAGGTGCAGCGCAATACGTTGAATGAGGCCAAGCGCGCAGAAACGGAACATACCTTCGAGAACGTGGCCACCGCCTGGTTCGAGCTCAAGAAAGACTCGGTCACCCCGGCCTACGCTGAGGACATTTGGCGGTCGCTCACGCTGCATGTGTTCCCCGATTTGAAGACGACACCACTCACGAAAATAACCGCACCGATGGTGATCGCATTGCTTCGTCCAATCGAAGCGAAAGGCAGCCTGGAAACAGTCAAACGTCTTAGCCAGCGGCTAAACGAGATCATGACCTACGGCGTAAACTCCGGCCTGATCTTCGCCAACCCGCTCACCGGTATCAGGGCTGTATTCAAGAAGCCCAAGAAAGAGAACATGGCTGCGCTACCACCCGAAGAACTCCCCGAGCTCATGCTGGAGATCGCGAACGCCAGCATCAAACGCACCACCCGCTGCCTGATCGAATGGCAGTTGCACACGATGACTCGCCCCGCCGAGGCGGCGACTACTCGCTGGGCAGACATCGACTTTGAACGGCGTGTCTGGACTATTCCACCGGAGCGGATGAAGAAGCGCCGCCCACACAGCATCCCGTTGAGTGATCACGCTGTCGCACTGTTGGAGTCACTGAAGACTCACAGCGGCCATCGCGAATACGTCTTCCCGGCCGATAGAAATCCACGCACCCACGCCAATAGCCAGACCGCCAACATGGCATTGAAACGCATGGGCTTTCAGGATCGATTGGTCAGCCACGGTATGCGCTCGATAGCCAGCACCATCTTGAATGAACATGGCTGGGATCCTGAGCTCATCGAAGTAGCCCTGGCGCATGTCGACAAGGATGAGGTGCGGAGCGCCTACAACCGAGCTGACTACATCGAGCGCCGGCGCCCGATGATGGCGTGGTGGAGTGAGTACATCCAGAAAGCCGCCACCGGCAGCCTGCTCGCCTCAGCGTATGGCCAAGTCAGAGACAAGAACGTGGTGCCGATACGCTAGCGCTATACGGCGCAAGAACGGCAGCAGAAACAACTGAACGTTCAAGATTCGGGGCTAGCAGCCTCGCTTATTCGCTTCTCAGCACGGGTCCATCCAAACAGGGCTGCAAAGCCGCCCTGTTTGGATGGACCTCACTTTGAAGAGCTAAAAGCGACCACGTTGTCCAGGATTTACCACGGAATTCCACCGGTGGATAACCGCTCTTAAAGTCCAAAGTGGCGCTGAATTTTGAACCTTGACCGGGTTTATCTACAGGCGTAGAACTGGCCGTGCAAGCGCTGTCGATGACAGCACCCCAGGTGGCCCGAGCCTTGAAGGTCACGCCGCTGTCGCGGTGGTTCTCCCCCCAAATGGCGATTCGCATCCGGCAGCTCGCCCGGTCACCTCCCCGGTGATGGATGCCTTCTTCAGATCATGGCCCTCGTGCGCCAGACAACACCTCCTACTTCGCTGCCCTGCAGCAACCTATCCGCTTGGCCGAATCTTGCGCCAACCTGCGCCCGTCTCTTTCTCCTGGAAAGAGACGGGCGCTCCTACCACTGCTGCAGCCCAATTCGTACAAGGCTTTGCGGCATTTCCCCTCGTGACAATCGGCGTGACAAACACCGAAGCCACCAGCAACAGTGCTGCAGATGATGGTGCCGCAGACCAGGGAATGGACTGCACCTGACTGACAGTCAGGCACGCCCCGGTCATCGCACCGCTGCGTTCACCCGGCTCAGGATCTTCAGGCACTGGTCTCGTCAGCCAATGCAGCCTCCACCCGCCCACCGGTAACGGTGCTCAGGAGGCCAGATCATGAGATGCCCTTGCTCCCGGTCGTAAGGAGCCGCCAGTCCCGCGTTAGAGGACATCCCCACAGGTCGCAGGGACCTTGATCCCTGATAACACTCAGCATTCTTGGCGGGATGACGTGGGGCAAGGATCGGAGAAAGGCAGATGAGGTGACCGACATGGGATTGGTGAGTAGACGCGATGGCCGCAATTTCGGCTATGGCAGGCAATTGAGCTATGCAGGGCCGCAGGCGCTGAAAGACATGTTCGGCGGTGGCCACTACGGTACGGTCAAGGCGCATAGTGATCGATGGCAGGCATTCGTCAAGTGGTGCCGCTCCGAACAGGGGCCCGGTATCAATGATGCGCGGCAGATTGATCGGAAAGTGTTGGGCGATTATGCAGCGTATCTGCGCGATGTGGTTCGGCGCGGTGACCTCGCCGTCAGCACCGCACAAAACAGGCTTTCCAGCGTTAACAGGACCATGGCGGCGCTTCGCGGTGATCAGTATGTGAAATTGCCCAGTCCGAGCAAGGCGTTGGGAATGCAGCGCACCGGGGTTCGACAGTCGGTGCCGCAAGGCCAAGACCGCGAACAGGTTAAGCAGATCGTCGATGCACTTTGCAGCCAATATCAGCTACGGGCCGCCGCGATTGTTCTATTGGCGCGAGCTACCGGCATGCGCTTGCGTGAGGCCATCTTGGCTGATCTGCCACGGCTACACCGTGAGGCTAAAGAGCTAGGCAGGATTAACATTCAGGATGGCACCAAGGGCGGCCGCGCCGGTGCCCTTGCTCCCCGTTGGATTACGGTGGATGACCATATTTGTGATGCACTTGGGTTTGCACAGAAGGTGTCACCTGCGGGTAGTCGCAACCTAATTGCGCCACACGAAAGCTACCTGATTTTTCTGCAAAAAATTATCCGTCCTGCGCAGGGCATCCTGCATGCACACAATCTCAAAGGCTTCCATGAGCTACGAGCGGCATACGGATGTGAGCGCTATGAGCAAATTTCCCAACACCGCGCGTCTATCAACGGCGGCCAATGTTGCCAGGTAGACAGGAACCTTGATCGTGAGGCTCGGAAGCAAATCAGCTATGAGTTGGGGCACGGTCGAGTCGACGTGGTCGCGGCTTACATTGGAGGACGAACATGAGCAAGCCATTCGATATGGAGGTGTTCCTGGCTGGCGTGCTGACTGGCTCGCACCCAGCCCGGCAACGACATGTGCGACAGGCGAGGATCATCCAAGCCGAAATAGCAAAACGCTGGAAGCGAACCACACCCTGGACTTGGCAAAGAAAGCATTTGGCTTGGTTTCTCGGATACCACCTTACGTCGAAAAGTCAGGCAACGCGCTATTACTACGTTCTGACAGCACGATTACTCGTTCGTCGCCTAGAAAAGCCATGGATATTCAACGGCTAAAAAGATTAGCCGTGCTGAGGACAGAGCCCCAATTCAGCTCCCTCTTGACATCGGAATCACTTCACGACAGAACAATAGACTCTGCGTTAGCCAGGCCATCGTCAGACTCCAGATAGCGACTTCTCAGCTCAGCCACCCGGCGCTCATCCAAGCAGACAACATCGGTCAAGTGCTCGCGCTGTGCATGATCCAGGGGCTCAACAAAACCTCGATCAAAGCGCAAACCAGCACGCGGGCTGAATATATAACGTGCATGAAAGTCCTGATCCAAAGCAGCATCAGATAATAGATGAATACGTATACAAACCCCTTGCCCCAGTAGAGCTTCAAGCATCCTTTCATAATCGGCAGCAATTAGGTCAAGGCGACGGTCGTCCGTGCTTTTTGCGGTAAAGATAATCAGCTCAGCCAGTCGATGCTCCTGCTGGCGACAAAGATCAAACATCGCCTTCAACACCCTGCAGCACTTGGGCATAGCCTGAAAATACGGGTCGACTAGAAAAAATCGATCAGAACTCAGCAACACATACCGCGCAGCCTCGGCCAATGCTTGAGCATTGCGCTTAACCTGCACATCACGACGATTTTCAAACAGCGTCTCTTCAACCTCGGCTAGACAATGAAATCGCTCGGCATCGTGGTTATCCCGCACCAAGATTGCCGACAGGCGCTCGCGCACACTACCTTGTTTGGCATTGGCGATCCAATCGTCCCCATCAAACGGCAGTCCCAAGCGTACCAGTCGGTCGTTCTGGGCTTGGCGCAGCTTCTCGACGATACGCGCCCGCTCCACATCCCCCACGCCGCGACGCTCACAGGCCTCAATCACCAAACGGGGCCAGGGCTTAGGAAAACGTGCAATCAACAAGCCCTTGCTATAGCTGAATTTCTCCAGTGCGTACTTCAAGTCTTGCCAGTTATTGATAGCATCCGGCTCAATTGCAAATATAGCGTGCATCAGAACAACTCCTCACCACGCTCAGCAAAGAAGCCATTGGGCCAACGGCTAGTGAACTCTCCATAGCGATCAATTTCTATACGCGTGGCCTTTACCCCACCTGCTATCGTGTCGAGGTAGATAATCGACACATCCTCAGGTTTCAGTTGCTTAAGGCCATTGGGCAAATCGCCCTCACAGCTTTCGCGAATCCGGCGCAAGATCCGCAAAATCAGATGTTCGCTATGGGTCTCGATAAGGAGGCTGCATTGGCGATTGGCCTGGGTGAGCAAATCACCTATACCAACTTGAATTCGTGGATGCACATGCAGCTCTGGCTGCTCACAGGTCACAAGCCCCTGACGTGCCACAACAGCAGCCACAATCAGCGGAAACAGCTGTGAAATTCCCACACCAACCTCAGAGAAAGCTACGTCGCACTGCCGCGTATCATCCCAGAGTGCCCATTGATTGCGCACCTGCTCAATAACTGCACCCTTAGGCGCAACACTATCAGGCGCTAGCTCCTGCAGAAGCGCTTTCAACTTCTTTATGTTTATAGGTGCTTTCTGCTCTGACGAATTGCCTTCTTCATCAGCACCGCTGAAGCTGATTTCAAGCTTATCGCCATGTGCATCGAGCATGGCGCGCAAATCACCCAGACTGTCGTCACCGCCGGAATACACCACCTTGCTCACCACCGACTTTGCACGCAGTGAATAGCCCAGGCCGAGATGCCTCATCCACTGGTTAATCTCGGCCATCAAGGCGGGTGCTTTGTGCTGCCGACTGAGCGCACTAACTACATCCCAGGCAGCCGCGCCGCTGTACCAGTCTTTCTGCTCGGGGTAAGGATTGGGCTGGCGCATGGCATCAGGCACCATGCGGAGCGGGCCGATGCACAAACTCTGATTTAGCAGTGTCAGCAAGTTATCTAATGGAGCTACCAATACATCCGAGAGAATTTCATGCAGTCGTGTGGTGATGCGCGGGTCGTCGTGTTCGACGGTGGTTTCCAATCGCTTGCCTAGCAGGGGTAAGGCGCCAGCAAAGCCTTCAAAACCCAGCTCGGCATGGGCAAAGATCATTTCAGGCATATGCAAGGATTCGCGGCGACTGACCCGCTGACTGGGGCGCTGAGCGTTTAACAGCTCATGCAAGTAGCTCACAAAGCCTTCGGCTTCGCGCTCCGGAGCTTCGTCCAAATCCAGTTCAGCCAACAAAGCGGGATGCTGGTAATTGAGCCAGGCTAGCACTGGCTGCTTCATCCCCGAATCACTGTTCAATTCAGCGATCAGTGTGTCGTCCAGCCACAGCTTGTAACACGCCACATAGGCGGTTTCGGCTGATTTAGACCAGGCGAGATGCAACTCCACAGCAAAGTGTGCGGCATCTGCGGTTGGGCTATCGACAGTTAGGCCAAAATCCTCATTGATCAGCTCATACAGCTGGTTGTAACTAGCCCCGATGCTGTCGTTTTTTGCGACATGAAGCTTAATGACAATGCGCTTATTCAGATCACCGCCATTCACCAAGCTGGCAAAGCCGCCGATGTGTTTTTCTCCCAACATATCAATGCGCTGTGGGTCGCAGTGGCCTTTTGCGAGGATCTGCTGGAGATAAAACAGCGCCTGCAGAACCGAGCTTTTGCCGACGCTATTAGGGCCGAATATCAAGGTCACAGGCGCCAGCGCGATGGATTGGGTAGCCTGAAATGCACGAAAGTTAGTTAGGGCAATTTCCGTAATGCGCATGGCTTTTATGCTCCAGCTCCGCAGGTCCCGGCAGATGGATTGAGGTCGCCGTTCTCGAAGAAGATGGCCAGGGCTTCGAGGATGGTCGATTTGCCGTAGTCATTGCGACCAACGATGCCGGTCACGGCTTCGTCGATGGTGACAAGAGTGGTGGCTCGGTACCCACGGAAATACATGAGTTTGACGGACTGGAGGCGCATGGAGATTTCCTTATCTACAGCTGACCGGAAAAAGCTTTTTGGCTAAGCGACTCAAAAAGCGGAACATCTGCCTCTTGAAACTTCACCGCCAACCGCTCCATTACGATTTTTTTAATGCTAATGAATGCCTCCTGCTCGAACATGGGTGGTTTAAAAACTGGAGCCTCTCTTAATCTTGCCAGAGTGATTTCTTTAAAGGTTGCACCTTTGGAGTTCTTGTCAATCCACGAGCGGAACGCAGCGCTTCTGAGCAGTTCCACCAAAAATTCAGCCTTCATGTCGTGGGCCGGCGATATCTTTGCTGTCCCCTGTGTTAAATTTGCGCCAACAAGAAAATCCGGAACAACATCAGCAGAGCCAACACTCGCCCTAATACAGTAGACAATATCACCCAGACCAACTTCAGAGCGTTTAAATTTATTTGCTATGTCAGCAGACGTGCATGCATAGCCTGACCGAGCCAGCTTTCCACCCTTGAAATCACCTGTCCTAATATATGGCACGCCTCCATCCACATGCTCACCAGCTTGGACTATACCGTAAGTAATGATTGAACCTTTTCTGACTACATCTGCCAGGGTGAAAGCCTCCCACCCCTTCGGATTAGTCGCCGGGTCGCCGAACATGTCCAGAAACACGGCGCGAAGGAAGTCGTCGGCGAGCTGGGTGGCTTGCCGGCGTTTGCGGCGGATGGCGTCCGCCTTGTCGAGGATGTCAGCGATGCGCTTTTGTTCGTGTAAGGGCGGAAGCGGGATCATCTCGTCATGAACCAGATTCCTATTTAGAGTCGGTACACCAGCCCCCTCAGAAAACCGCTCTAGCTTAAAGCTTGAGAGCATATAATAGACCCAGCGCGGATGGTTACCATGGAAATCCATCACATATAAGGCTGTGTTAAGCGGCCAAAAACCTTCTTCGCAATAGTGAACCTTACCAATTGTCCCCGACCTGCCCGTGATTACCCCTGGCCCCTTAATTTTCAGCTCGTCATGGACACCACTTCGTCCATTGGCTGCATAAATAGGCACTGTACCTTCGTTTCTTGCACCAACTGGAAGGTCATATCCACGCTTTAAAGTCGCCACATTTTTCAGCGGCACCAAAGGCCAACCAGAGTGATTTTGGAAAAAACTCACAGCATCTCCTCCAACTCATCCAGATCCGTAAGGATCTCCCGTTCCAACCCTTTCAGCCGTTGCAATATCACTTTAGGATCTTCGTACCGCTCTTGCTGGTACTCAACTTCCTTGTAGCGGTTGATGGAAAGATCGTACTTGTTGGCGGCGACTTCTTCCGCGAGGACAACAAAAGCTTTTTTGCGCTTGTCACCAAACAGAGTATTGATGGTATTGGCACTGACGTTGCCTTCGATCATCTGCCGGTATTTGTGCCATTGGGCAATAGCATCGGGCAGGTCGTTGCTGTCCTCGCCCTTCAGCTCAGTGCGCTTGTCGTCCAGCGAGTAGCCGTCAGCCTGCAGGTCATAGAACCAAACGCGTTCGGTGGTGCCGCCTTTGGTGAAAATAAGGATGGCGGTGCTGACGCCGGCGTATGGTTTGAACACCCCGCCGGGCAGACTGAGGATGCCTTCCAGTTGGTTTTTGTCGAGCAGTTCCTGGCGCAGTTGCTGGTGGGCCTTGGATGCACCGAATAGCACGCCGTCCGGCACGATCACCGCAGCACGACCACCGAGCTTGAGCGAGCGCAGAATATGTGCGACGAACAGCAGCTCGGTCTTCTTGGTTTTCACCAGGCCGAGTACGTCGGGGTTGGTGTTGGTTTCGTCCAGGCTGCCTTTGAACGGCGGGTTGGCCAGCACCACGTCGAAGAAGTCCTGCTCTTGACGCGGGTAGTGCTCCTTGATGGATTTGCTCAGGGAGTCCTGGTAGCGGATGTTCGCGCCGTTCACGCCATGCAGCATCATGTTCATGCTGGAGACGCGCAGCATGGTGGTGTCGAAATCGAATCCCCAGAACATCTGACTGTTGAGGTGCTGGCGGTAGGGTTCGAGCAAGTCACCGGAATAATGAATGTTGCCGTCTTCATCGGTGAAGGTGCCTTCCGAGCTGGAATACACGCGGTTGAGGTATTCCATGGTGCGGGCCAGGAAGCCGGCGGTGCCGCAGGCCGGGTCGCAGATCACCTCGGTCGGCTGCGGGGCAATTAGCTCGATCATCGCGTCGATGATATGGCGCGGCGTACGGAATTGGCCGTTGATGCCGGCGGTGGTGAGCTTACTCAGCAGGTATTCGTAGATATCGCCCTTCACGTCGCTCTGGGTCAGCGGCAGGTCGTTTACCATCTCCACGGCAGAGGTGAGTACAGACTCGTTCTTGATCTCCAGATCGGCGTCCTGCATGTACTCGCTGATATGGCCCAAGCCTTCGCGCTCACCGCCCTCGCCTTCGGCGCTGCCGAGTTGGGCGAAGAACGGATAGACCTTTTTCTTGAGGTGGCTGTGTAGTTCCTTCCCGCTCAGGTTGCGAAAGTTCTTCCAGCGCAGCAGTTGGCCTTCCGGTGTATTGGGAAACAGACGGTCGAAGACCTTGCCGGTACGGTTAGCCTTGCGCTCGGCCACTTCTTCCTGCATGTCGAGCATGCGGGCGAACATCAGGTAGCTGATCTGTTCGATTACAGTTAGCGGGTTGGTGATACCGCCAGTCCAGAATTTTTCCCAGAGTTTGTCGATATCGGTGCGAATTTTGCCGGTGAGCATCAGGCGTTCTCGTAGTCGGTTTCAGTGTCGGATTCAGCGAGCAGGTCTTGATCTTCGGTGCTGTCAGTGAGCGCCTCAATGTTCTGCTCGACAGGGATAAAGTCGATTTCCAGCGCAGCTTTGTCGGAGAAATAGGCAGGTAACTGGGCTTTAATGGCAGGCGCCAGGTTCTTGAATTCGCCCACCTGTTTGACCAGATTGCCCTTGCCGCTGACCAGTTGGCCTTCGGCCCTAACATAAGCTTCGGTGGCGTTTTCCAAGCCCTTTTTGATTTTCTCAAAGCTGGCCAGGAAGGTGTTGAGCTTTTTGAACACGCCCTCTGCCCGACTGGCCAGCGCAGCGGTGTGCTTGTTCTGGTCCTCATAGCGCCAGAGCTGGCGCACGATGTTAAGGCTGGTGAGCAGCGTGGTAGGTGTGGCCACCAGCACGTTGTTCTCGATGGCCTGCTGGAACAGGGTTCCGTCTGCCTTAAGCGCTTCGACGAAGGCCGATTCAATGGGGATGAACATGAATACCATGTCCGGAGAATTAAGCCCCGGCAGCTTGTAATAGTCGCGGTCAGCCAGTTCCTTGATGCGGCTGGCCACGGCCTGCACATGCTCTTTTAGGGCCTGCTTACGCTCTAAATCGTCTTCTGCGTTCACATAGCGGGTATAGGCGTTAAGCGAAACCTTTGCGTCGATGATCAGGTGCCTGCTCTGAGGCAGGTACACCACGGCGTCGGGGCGCTGGCGCCCCTCCTCCGTAGTGATGCTGACTTCGCGCAGATAGTCCTTGCCCAACTGCAGGCCTGAGCGGTCGAGTACGTTCTCCAACACCAGTTCGCCCCAGTTACCCTGCAGCTTCTTTTGGCCACGCAGCGCGGTGGACAGCTCATGGGCTTCGGTGGTGATCTGCTGATTCAGCGTTTTCAGCTGCTCTAGCTCTTTACGCAGCTCACCTTGCTGGGTGGTTTCGCGGTGGTGGATCTCCTGCACTTCACGCTTGAAGGTGTCGATGGACTGCTGAAACGGCGTCATCACGGCACTCAGGCTGAGCTTGCTGCTTTCCTGCAGCGACTGGGTTTTCGCCTCGAGAATCTCGTTAGACAGCAGCTTGAATTGCTCGCTTAAGCTGGCTTTCTGCCGTTCGAAGTTGGCGAGCTCACGGGCATGGCTGGCCTCGCGCTCATCCAGTTCGGCCCTAAGCTTGGTTTCTTGGCGCTTGATCTCTGACAGGTGGCCTTGCAGTGTTTCAACCTTATCGCCTGCGGTCTTCATCTGCTCCTTCAGCTCTGCCAGCTGTGCCCGAGCATCCGTGTTGGCAGCCTCAAAGCCTTTGGCTTTTTTGCCCTCTTCGGCCAGTGCTGACTTGAGACCACTGACCGATTCTCGCTCTTGTAGAAGTAAGGTATTAGCCTGCTCCAGACGACCCTGGTAGTCCTCAACTTTCGCTTTAAGGCTCCGGATTTCAGTCAACGCCGTTTCGTGCTGAATGACCGCTTCATGATGTTGTTTGGCAGACTGCTCCAGCTTGGCCTCCAGGTTGGCATAACGACCCTTGGCTTCCTGCTGTTCCTGAGTCAGCCGCGTCACGCTGTCCAACGCGCCCTGCAGCTTGGTATTCAGTGTGCTCTCGGCGACCTGGAGCTCATGCCCTCGTGCTTCTGCGGCCTTGAGCCGCTCACTCAACGCAACGCTGTCGGCCAATGCTGTCGTTCGAGCCAGTTGGGCATGCTCAAGCTCGGCCGCCAACTGACTGAGTTGCCGGCCCTGACGCAATGCTGCCGCGAAGTAACCCAGCAACGCGCAAGCCAGTGCGAGTACAACTGTGATGACGATGATATCGGTGGTCCATTGACTGGCTTGCATGTGCACTCCTAGTGACTGGTAGGCGAGTTGTCCCCGCGCAAGAAGGGCTTGAGCACGGCCACTAGCACGCCCACATCAGCGGGGGCAAACACACCGTCGATGCCTTCGTGGGAAATGCTGGAAAACGGTGCGTCGTAGAGCTTTTCGATGACGATGCTGCCGTGCTGGGCAATGTAGCTTTTCAGCAGGTTCATGAAGCGCACCTGCTGGGCCGTGAGGCTGGGATGGGTATGCAGGAACTGGGCAAAATGCTGCTCAATGGCCTGTACATCCAGGCCTATCAGCTCGCGCACAGTCAATTGCAGCTCGCTGGCAGTGCGGCCATAGAACTCGTTCAGCACTTGCAGGCTGATGCCTGGGTGAGTGGTGAGGATGGTCGAGGTGAGCGTGTTCAGCTCCTGCTCGGCAATAGGCTCGCCCTTGTGGATTTTCTGCAGGGTCGGGTTGGCAGCCAGCATGCCATCGAGGATGTCCTTGAGGCGGTGCCGGTAGATCATGGCCTCGTTGGCCCCTGGAATCTTGATCTGACGTTCAGCCACCTGCACGCCGCCATCGGCGGTGCGAGTGCCCGGCGTGCTGTAGAGCACTCCCTCACCGGACTTGCGATATTTCATGATGCCACGCAGCTCCTGCCGAGCTCGTTCCAGCTTGCCCACATTGGCGTTGAGCCAGAAGTCCGCGCTACGCACCTCCGCAATCAAGGCATCCTTCTGGCGCACGGCCTGAATATTGATGGCGAGCTTGTCGATCTCTTCCAACAAGGTGATCTTGCCATCCTCGAAACAACTGGCGTTTTCCACCAGACAGCGCTCGATAACGGCGATCAGCTTGTCGAGCGCTGTGGCATGCTTGTCGCGCAGCACACGAGCTGACATCAGCGGGGCAATGGTATCCCGCCGCGTCAGGATAGT
>NZ_BLJG01000037.1 GCF_009932375.1 Pseudomonas juntendi | reverse complement strand
GGCGACGCGGTGTCTGGCACCGGCTTTGCCGGTGTTCGCGGGCATGCCCGCTCCCACAGGGGGTCTGCGCTGGCTTGGAGTTGCCGCCGTACTTGCAGGAGCAACTGTCTTTCTCAAAATTTGAAAAGCCTGCGCGATTCACTGTGGGAGCGGGCAAGCCCGCGAAGCAGGCGACGCGGTGTCTGGCACCGGCTGCGCCGGTGTTCGCGGGCACGCCCGCTCCCACAGGAACCGTGTAGTCTTCGAGTCCTGCATTGCGGCCTTGTGTCGCGATGGGCCGCAAAGCGGCCCCCATTGCATCGATCAGTCAGCCAGACGCCAGGTAGTGGCACCCTTGCTGTCTTCCAACACCACGCCCATGGCGGTCAGCTGGTCGCGAATGCGGTCGGACTCGGCCCAGTTCTTGTCTGCCCGCGCCTGCAGGCGCGCCTGGATCAAGCCCTCGACCTCGGCCGCATCGACCTTGCCTTCGGCGCCCGCACGCAGGAAGTCATCGGCGTCCAGCTGCAGCACACCCAGCACATCACCCAGCTCCCGCAGGCGACCGGCCAGGCCGGCAGCAGCGTCTACATCACTGTCGCGCAGGCGGTTGATCTCACGCACCAGGTCGAACAGCACAGCGCAGGCCTCGGGGGTGCCAAAGTCGTCATTCATCGCCACGCTGAAGCGCTCGACAAAGGCCTCGCCGCCCTTGGCCGCCACGCGCGGCAGGCCGCGCAAGGCATGGTAGAACCGCTCCAGGGCGCCCTTGGCGTCGCGCAGGCTGTCTTCCGAGTAGTTGATGGCACTGCGGTAGTGGCTGGCCACCAGCAGGTAGCGAACCACCTCCGGGTGGTACTTCTCGAGCACATCACGGATGGTGAAGAAGTTGTTCAACGACTTCGACATCTTCTCGCCATTGATACGGATCATGCCGCAATGCATCCAGGCGTTGGCGTACTGCTTGCCGGTGGCCGCCTCGCTCTGGGCAATCTCGTTCTCGTGGTGCGGGAACTCCAGGTCGCTGCCGCCACCATGAATGTCGAAGCTCTCACCCAGGCAGCAGGTGGACATCACCGAGCACTCGATGTGCCAGCCCGGACGGCCCGGGCCCCATGGCGACTCCCAGCTTGGCTCGCCCGGCTTGACGCCCTTCCACAGCACGAAATCGAGCGGGTCTTGCTTGGCCTCGTCGACCTCGATGCGGGCGCCGATGCGCAGGTCTTCGATCTTCTTGCGCGACAGCTTGCCGTAGCCCACGAACTTGCCGACGCGGTAGTACACGTCGCCATTGCCCGGCGCGTAGGCATACCCCTTGTCGATCAGGGTCTGGATCATCGCGTGCATGCCGGCGATATGGTCGGTGGCACGCGGTTCCTGGTCTGGCGGCAGGATGTTCAGGCGGCGCTCGTCTTCGTGCATCGCGTCGATCATGCGCGCCGTGAGGGCGTCGAAGCTTTCGCCGTTCTCGTTGGCCCGGTTGATGATCTTGTCATCGATGTCGGTGATATTGCGCACGTAGGTCAGCTCGTAACCGCTCTTGCGCAGCCAGCGGGTGACCAGGTCGAACGCCACCATGCTGCGGCCGTGGCCCAGGTGGCAGTAGTCGTACACGGTCATGCCGCAAACGTACATGCGCACCTTGTTGCCATCCAGCGGCTTGAAGGTTTCCTTGGCTTTGGTCAGGGTGTTGTAGATGGTTAGCACGGCGGTTCCTCAGCTGCCCCAGGAGTCACGCAGGGTGACGGTGCGGTTGAACACCGGGCGGCCCGGCTGGCTGTCTTTCAGGTCGGCGCAGAAGTAGCCTTCGCGCTCGAACTGGAAGCGGTCCTCGGGCTGCGCCTGGGCCAACGACGGCTCGGCACGGCAACCGCTGAGCACTTGCAGCGAGTCGGGGTTGATGTTGTCGAGGAAGCTGCCGCCCTCTTCGGTCTTTTCCGGGTTGGCCGAGCGGAACAGGCGATCGTACAGGCGTACTTCGCACTCGACGCTGCCTTCGGCCGGCACCCAGTGGATCACGCCTTTGACCTTGCGGCCTTCCGGGTTCTTGCCCAGGGTGTCCGGGTCGTACGAGCAATGCAGCTCGACGATGTTGCCGTCGGCGTCCTTGATGGCTTCGTCGGCACGGATCACGTAGCTGCCCCGCAGGCGCACCTCACCGGCTGGCTCGAGGCGCTTGTAGCCCTTGGGCGGGGTTTCCATGAAGTCGTCGCGGTCGATGTACAGCTCGCGGGAGAACGGCAGCACACGCACGCCCATGTCTTCCTTCGGGTGGCGTGGCAGCTCCAGTTGCTCGACCTGGCCCTGCGGGTAGTTGGTAATGACCACCTTCAGCGGGCGCAGCACGCACATGGCACGCGGTGCGGTGCGGTCCAGGTCGTCACGGATGCTGAACTCGAGCATCGACATGTCGACCACGCCGTCGGACCGGTTGGTGCCGATCATTTCGCAGAAGTTGCGGATCGAGGCCGGGGTGTAGCCACGGCGGCGGAAGCCGGACAAGGTCGACATGCGCGGATCGTCCCAGGCGTCGACGTGCTTTTCGTCCACCAACTGCTTGAGCTTGCGCTTGGAGGTGATGGTGTAGTTGAGGTTCAGCCGGCTGAACTCGTACTGGCGCGGGTGTGCCGGCACGGGCAGGTTATCGAGGAACCAGTCGTACAGCGGGCGGTGGCCTTCGAACTCCAGGGTGCAGATCGAGTGGGTGATGCCCTCGATGGCGTCCGACTGGCCATGGGTGAAGTCGTAGTTGGGGTAGATGCACCACTTGTCACCGGTCTGGTGATGGTGGGCATGGCGGATGCGGTACAGGATCGGGTCGCGCAGGTTCATGTTCGGCGAGGCCATGTCGATCTTGGCCCGCAGCACGCGCTCACCGTCCTGGAATTCACCGGCTTTCATACGGGCGAACAGGTCGAGGTTTTCTTCCACGCTGCGGTCGCGGAACGGGCTGTTCTTGCCTGGTTCCTTGAGGTTGCCTCGGTATTCCTTGGCCTGCTCGGGGGTGAGGTCGCAGACATAGGCCTTGCCGCGCTTGATCAGCTCGACCGCCCAGTCGTGCAACTGGTCGAAGTAGTCGGAGGCATACCGCACATCACCGGCCCAGTCGAAACCCAGCCATTTCACGTCGCGCTGGATGGCGTCGATGTACTCCTGGTCTTCCTTGGCCGGGTTGGTGTCGTCGAAACGCAAGTGACAGGCGCCACCGAATTCCTTGGCCAGGCCAAAGTTGACGCAGATCGACTTGGCGTGACCAATGTGCAGGTAGCCATTGGGCTCCGGCGGGAAGCGGGTGACGATGCTGCTGTGCTTGCCCGAATCCAGGTCGGCCTGGATGATCGGCCGCAGGAAGTTCGCAGGGACAGCGGGGGCGCCTTTGGCAGCGGCGTTGGGCGCGTTGTCGGCAGTGGGCTTGCTCATAGGATCCTTGAATGCACGTGTCCGGCCTGGGTAGGCCGATTGAATCAAAGGGCCTATCATAGCCGAAGCAGTCAAGCTGCCGACAGTCGGGCCCGGATAAACTGGCGTGATTTATCACGGCTTTTTGCCGCGGCGTGGCAAAATGGCCGGTGCGCGCCATGTGTCGCGAGCGCCCGAGCCTGCGTCAGGTGTAAGCACGCGCCCTGCGCGCCCTCATTCCCGTATGCCTTGAAAGAGCGAATTTCAGCATGTCCAAAGTCAAACTGAGCACCAACCACGGCGATATCGTCCTGCAACTGAACGCCGAAAAAGCTCCGCAAACTGTTGAGAACTTCGTTCAATACGTCAAAGACGGCCATTTCGACAACACCGTGTTCCACCGTGTAATCAAAGGTTTCATGATCCAGGGCGGCGGCTTCGAGCCTGGCATGACCCAGAAGAAAACCCGCGCCAGCATCCAGAACGAAGCTGACAACGGCCTGAAGAACACCAAGTACAGCATCGCCATGGCCCGTACCATGGAGCCGCACTCTGCCTCGGCCCAGTTCTTCATCAACGCTGCCGACAACGACTTCCTCAACCACAGCGGCAAGAACGTGCAGGGCTGGGGCTACGCGGTGTTCGGTGAAGTGATCGAAGGCCGTGAAGTGGTCGATGCCATCGAGAAAGTCGCCACCGGTTCCAAAGCCGGCCACCAGGACGTGCCGAAAGACGACGTGGTCATCGAGAAAGCCGAGATCATTGAGTGATTCTGCTGATCTCTGATCTGCACCTGCAAGAAGAACGCCCGGACATTACCCGGGCGTTTCTTGATCTGCTCGATGGCCGCGCGCGCCACGCCCAGGCGCTGTACATTCTTGGCGATTTCTTCGAGGCCTGGATAGGCGACGATGCCATGACGCCGTTCCAGCAGTCGATCTGCCGTGCCCTGCGGCAGCTGGGCGACAGCGGCACGGCCATCTACCTGATGCATGGCAACCGTGACTTCCTGCTTGGCCAGCGCTTCTGCGAGGCGGCCGGCTGCACGTTGCTCGACGACCCCTGCGTGATCGAGCTGGGCGGTGAGCAGGTATTGCTGATGCACGGCGACACCTTGTGCACCCGCGACGTGGGCTACATGAAAATGCGCCGCCTGCTGCGCAACCCGCTGAGCCTGTGGTTTCTGCGCCACCTGCCGCTGTCGGCTCGCTACAGACTGGCACGCAAGCTGCGCAGCGAAAGCCGCACCCAGGGGCGGATGAAATCCACTGAAATCGTCGACGTCACGCCAGAGGAAGTGCCCAAGGTAATGGCGGCGCATGGCGTGCGTACCCTGGTGCATGGCCATACCCATCGGCCAGCGATTCACAAGCTGGTCGTGGACGGCCAACCGGCCCGGCGCATCGTGCTGGGCGACTGGGACCGCCGGGGCTGGGCCTTGCAGGTTGACGAGCAAGGGTTTCAGCTGGCGCCGTTCGACTTTTCCTGAAGGCAACGTCGCCGGCGAGCCGGCCCCCAATTCCCACCAGGCCTTCAATACGGTGGGGAGCTTGTGGGCGCTGGCTCGCCGGCAATCGAGCCAAACTGCCTTAGTGCTGTGCCACTGCGCCCTTGTCGGCTTCACTGATCACCACTTCGCGGTACTGCGGGTCAGCCTTGATCTGCGCCTCGGTAAAGGGAATTACCGCCAGCTGCTTGGCCGCGAAGGCCTTGGTCTGATCGCTGGCGTGTGCCGATGCCGCCTCGCTGGACTGCGAAAACGCCAGTAACCCGCGGGCCTCTGGCCCCTTGTCGGTGAAACTGACCAATTGCAGATAACTGGTACCACTGACCACCAGGCGCTTGCCCTGCCCGTGCGGCACACTGTACATCGCGTTGTACACGCCCAAGGCCTGCGGGCCGCCCGGCACCGGCGTGCCATCGAGTGCCTGCTGCACCTGCCCCCACTTCACCTGTGGCGCCATACCGCTCCCGGCCACCTGCTGCAGTGAGGCCAGTGCCGCCTCGTGCAACTGTTTGCGCACGGCCGCCTGCTCCACGGCCAGCCCGCGCGGAGTGTGTTGCGGATCGGTCGGGTCGAACGCAACCCGCCAGCTGTCCGGGTGCTCAGCCAAGGCGGTGAGCAGGTTGTGGAAATGCACCAGGCCCACGCCGCTCTCGAGGTCGGCCTTGCCATCCCAGTTCGCCAGGCTGGTGCATAGGGCCTGCACGTCTGCACTGGCGCCCTGGCACCATTGCAGCAAGTCGGGCAGCACCAGGCTGGCCAGGTAGACTTCGTCGTCGGTGACCATGCGCTGCAGGTCATCGACACCCAACCGCGCTTTGCCCTGCAAACGCTGCAGGGCAAAGCGGCCGCGCATGCCCAGCGGCTGGTCACTGCGGCTGACCAGCGGCGAAAACCCGGTCAGGGGCTGCGCCGGGTTGGCCAGCCAGGCCGGGTCGTTGGAGTTTTGCACGTAATCCTCGCGCTCAAGGCTTGGCAGCAGCCTTGCCGGGAAAATACCCGGTTGCGCCGCCTGGGCATCGACCTTCCACTGGCAGGCGCTGCGTGAGCCGTCCAACACCACCAGGCTGCCCGGCGCTTGCGGGTTGCTGCAAGTGTCGAGCATCTGCTGGTCCACATAAGGCACCACTGACTGGTTCAGGTACAAGGCCCTGCCCGCCTGGTCCACCGCAATGGTGTTGACCCACGGGATACCCTGCAATTGCTCGACCGAGCCGCGCAGGGCCGCCAGGCTTTCAGCGCGGTTGATCTGGTTCCACTGCTGCAGCACGCGGGTATTGTCCAGGTTGGCGTCACGCAGGCTGTAGGCCGCATGCGTGTCCCAGTCCAGGCGGCCAGGCCATTGCACCACCGGACCGAACTGCGAGCTGTACACCTCACGCTGTACCTGGCTCAGTTGCCCATCCTCACCTTTGACTGCCACGCTGACGGTTTGCCGGGCCAGCGGCAATGACTTGCCGTCGAGCAGGTAACGGGTCGGGTCCTTGGGATCGAGCTGCAGGCGATACAGGGTGAAGTGCGTGGAGGTATCGACGGTATGGGTCCACGCCAGGTGCTGGTTGAAACCGATATTGATCAGCGGCAGGCCTGGCAGCGCCGCGCCCATGACATTCAGCTGGCCGGGGATGGTCAAGTGCATCTGGTAGAAGCGCATACCACCCATCCACGGGAAATGCGGGTTGGCCAGCAACAGGCCATGGCCATTGGCCGAGCGCTGGGCACCCACCGCCACGGCATTGCTGCCACGCTCCGTGGCAAACCGCGCCTGCCGGGCCAGGGCGGTGGCATAGCCAGCGGCCGCGAGCTGGCTGCCGGCCCCTGGCGGTTGCGCCCCCGCCAGTGCCTCCATGAACTGCCCAACCCCGCCTTCGGCCAGCAAGCGGCGGGTCAGCTTGACCAGGTCCTGGCTGCTGATCGGCCGCACCCACTCACCCGTTCCGCACTCGGCAGGCAAGCCCTGGCGGCGGCGCTCGGCCAGCGCGCGGTTATAGCCACTGGCATAACCGGCCAGCAGTGCCTGTACCGGCGCCGGCTGCGCCTGGAGAAACGCGTCGACAGCGGCCGGGCTGTTGAGCCAGGTGAAGAACAGGTCGCTGCTGAGGTTGTCGCGTTGCTCCAAGGTCTTGCCCGTGGCGCCGAAGTACCGGGAGCGCTCGCCATTGACGGTCAACACTTCGTTGGCCAGCAGGCACAGGTTGTCCTGGGCGTAGGCATAGCCGACACCGTAGCCCAGGCCGCGCTCGTCCCTGGCCACGATGTGCGGCACGCCGAAGCTGGTGCGGCGGATCTGGGCGCTGGCGTCGGCTGCTGCAGGTTGCGCCGGCGCAGTGGCACTCCAGGCCACCAGGGCGGCCGCCAGGCTGGCGCAGGTCATGGGACGGGACAGTGAAAACACGGGCATTCCTCGGGTTCGCGGGTTATCCCGTTCAGACGAATGGCCAGATGAAAATTTTACGTTTTACAGGGCGATGGAACGTCTTGATGAAAAACAGCCATTTTTTTAACGCGTGCGTTGCAGTTTTTGCGATCTCATTCGTCCTAGTAAGTGAGGCAACCACATTTCGGGTTCGTCCACGAAAAGGAGCATTCACATGTACAACCCGCAACCCTCATTACTGGCTGGGCGCGCCCCAGGCAAGGCGCCCAAGGGACAGGACGCATTTGCTGACGAGCGCACCGGCAACGAGCAGATCCGCGAATTGCTGCGCACCTTCGGCCTGCGCACCAGCTTGATCCGCCTGAAGGTGATCGACGCTCTGCACGCCGCCGACCGCAATGGCCGCAGCATTGGCGTGCGTGGCGTGCACGCGCAACTGGAGCAACTGGATATTCCGCTGTCGTTCCTCAGCGTGCGCGAAGTGCTCAAGCGCCTGTGCAGCGAGGGGGTGATCCAGCTGGGCAGCGACAAGTGCTACAGCCTTGCCCCGCAGGCGCGCGCCATACTGGAACAAGCGCCCGCGCGCTGAGCGCCTGGCCGGCCAGGCTTGGCCGGCCCGCGCAGGTCAAGGCTTGACCTTGCGCCGCAGGATGCCATTGATCACCACCACCACCACGGCAATGGCGATGGCCAGCATCTGGAACGTCTGTTCACTGATAGTGCCCTGCTTCTGCAGGTGGGACAGGCCCAGCATCAGGCCCAGTACGACCAGTATGATCAGAAGTGAATATTTGAGGCGCTGCACGTGTGTCATCGAAGGTTCCTTGCAACATCAGGGGCAAATGGCTCGCAATGAGCCGCGGCAATGATACAACGGGCACCGGCCCCGGCGCTGCATTTCCTGCTGGGTCAGGCGGTGACAGCCTGAAAGCATGAAACCTCCAAGCACCCATGCCGGAGGCACCGTGTACAAACCCTTGCTCCTCACTTCGCTGTTTTTCTCCCCCGTCTACGTTCACGCCCTGGATACCCAGCAGGTACCCGCCGAGCACCTGCTGGAGCTGGGCCGCGAGCTCGCGACCCACGCCGGCACCAGCCAGTGGCAGCAACTGTGGCAACGGGTACGCCAGGCCGGCTACCTGGGCGGGGACAACAGGCCGCTGAACTTCACCTTGCCCACCACCCGCCTCCCCCACCTGGCCCGGGAAACCTTGGCCCAGGCCGACCAGGTGCAAGCCGTACACCAGACCCAGGCCTTGTACCGGCGCAGCTTTGACGGGCAGGTGATCGGCCAGCGCGATGGGCAGCCCCTGTACACCCTGTGCCTGCTGGTGGATTGGCGAACGTTGCCTGCAAGCATGCGAACGGCGCCCCAAGCCTACCTGCACAGCGCCAGCTTGCTGAGCAGTTTCCCCTGCGACTAAGGGTTCAGCACCCTTTCGTTGAGAACGGCAGTGAGCGAGCGAGAAATCACCCTATGCAGCCTATCAGCAACGCCATTTCCTACATGCGCGGATATTGCTGCCTGCAAAACCTGTTCACCGAAGCTACAGCCGCCAACCCATATGCCGCCTAGCGACACGCCTCGGCTGTCGCACAGAATTTGCTCACACCCTCCGACATAACGCCACGGGTGATCGGGTCGCAAATCCCTTATCCCGAAGGAGCGCCACATGCAAACGCCAGACTTGAGCCAGATCGATATCAGCCAATTGCCCCACTCGTTGCAGGCACTGATCACCTGCATCGGCATCGACAACGCCTACCAGCTGACCTGCGCGTTCGGCGGCAGGCCCAAATACATCCCCAAGCACCGCGAGCGCACCAAGCTCGCCGACGTACTCCCGCCCGAAGCGCTCGATGCGCTGATCAAGCGCTTTGCCGGGGTAGCCCTGGAGATCCCCAAGGCGGACCACTTCCTGCGCCAACTGCGTAACCAGCAAATCCAGAAAGAAAGCGCCAATGGCCTGTCCCGCAGCCTGCTGGCCAACAAGTACGGCCTGAGCCTGCGCCAAATCGGCAACATCCGCCGCCAGGAGGCGTGCGCCCGCTGAACCCCCTGCCGCCCAGAGCACCCTCGGCGGCCCCAACCCACTAGAAAGAGCATCCCACTATGTCGATAGACAACAGCCTCATTGGCTCGGTCATCAATGCCCTGCCCATGGATCGCATGATCGCCGGCCCCCTGCAAGCCATGGTCCAGGCGCAGGTTACCGCGAGTAAATCGTACGCCGACTTCCTGATGCAGGTCTGCATCCAGAACGGCAAGGCCGTAGCCATCCAGTTCGACTATGACGAAACCATCGTCGACGAACAGGGCGAATACAAAGGTGTGGTCAGCAAGACCATGAAGGTGCCGCTGCTGGCGGCCATCACCCACCCGAACATAACCATCGAGGAGGGTAATGTCGAGTTCGAGCTGGTCATCAACCAGATGTCGGAGGACGTGACCAGCAAGGACATGAACGCCACCGCCAGCGGCTCGATCGGCTGGGGGCCGTTCAAGCTCAACGTCAGGGGCAGCGTCAGCCACAAATCCACGCAAACCCGCAAGACCGATACCCGCGCCCGTTATGCATTCAATACCACACTCAAACGCCAGGAGCCGCCGGAAGCAGTCATGCGCTTGATTGAGTTCCTCACCGACGCTGCGACCAAACCTACGGTGGTCAAAAACGCCGCCCTGGAAAGCCCAGACCAGATCTCGCAGCGCGATACCCTCAAGAACCCGGCAGCCGACACACCGGGGCTCAAGGTGGAAAACGACAAAGCACCCGGCGCTGCAAACAAACCCACGGACAAAGCTGACAAAAAAGGTTGAACCAAACCTTGATGTTTTTCGCTCACTTCCGCCTGGCCCCTTGATGAGCAACAAGGGGCCATTCTGGCCTGAGGAACCCACGCAATGGACAAGGCCCCCGCGCCCATGACTTCAATCGACCTGCGCGAGATCACTCGCGGCCTGCAAGAAGCCGCCAGTGCCACCAACAGCCTGATCGCGCAGCAGTACATCAACCTGTTCGACCAGTTCTTCGAGTGTGACAGCGAAGCGTTGGGCGCCCCCATGAAAGCCAAGATGGTGGAAGTGGCCATGGACGGCCAGCACATCATGCGTGTACCGCTGTTCGCCCTGGTGTCGCCCAAAGGCCTGGCGCTGGAGCGCATGCAGGTTGACCTGTCGGTGCGTGTCAAAGGCACCGAGGCACAGCCGGCTTTACTACCCACCAGCGAGAACAAGGCTGCCAGCTTCAAGGTCACCATCGGTGGCCAGGGTCGCCAAGGCGACAGCCGAGACCCTGACGAAGTGCAGATCCGCATGCAGTTCCAGGCCAGTGAGCCGCCTGAAGCGCTGAACCGGCTGATCGAGGAGTACACCAGCCTGATCACCCCGGTACGCGCCCCCACCCCGCCACCCTCACCCGACAGCAATGAGTTCATCGACGCGGCCACCGTCCGTTGACGGCGCCCCCGCGTTCAACCTAGAAGTCGCGCTTGTAGAAGATATCCAGGGAGCTGGCCAAACCGCTGGCCGCCTCCAGGTAGACCTTCTTGCTCAACTTGTAACGCAAAGCGATGGTGTTCGCTGGCTCGAACACCCCTACCCCGTAACGAAGGCTCAGCTTCTCGGTGAGGTTGCCACTGGCGACCACGCTGGTGGTATTGCCCGAGCCTTCGGTATCCAGCTGGAAGTCGTCGATGCCCAGGCTGGACGCCAGGCTACCGGTGATACCGGCGCTGCCGGCCAGGCCAAGGCCCAGTGCCGCCTCGGCGAGCATGTTGTTGTCCTCGCCGGAGGTGCCCAATGGCCGCCCCAGCACCAGATAGGACAAGGCCTGCTCCTGGCTCATGGCCGGCTCCGAAAACACCTGGCTGGTCGGCTGTTCGGCACTGCCACTCAAGCGAATGCCGGCAATCACATCGTCTACCTTGCGGATGGCTTCGATGTCCAGGTAAGGCTGGTCGATCGGCCCGGCGAACAGCAGGCGCGCGCGGCGGATGGTCAGGCGCTGGCCGTAGGCGCGGTAGCGACCGTCTGCCAGGCTCAACTCACCGCGGGTGTCGAGGTTGTCACCGATGTGCACATGGCCAAGCAGGTTGGCGGTAAGGCCAAAGCCGGTGAACGACAGCTTGTCCTGGCCCACTTCGACGTCAATGTCCATGGCCATCGCCATGGGTGGCTTGCCCTCCTCGGTCTGGCGGCCAACGATGACGGTATCGTCCGAGACCTTGACAGTAGAGGGCGGTAATTCGCGCACGGTGATCTTGCCTTTGGGCACCAACACTTTGCCGGTGACCGCCAGTTTGTCGTCGATCAAACGCAAGGTCAGGTCCGGGGCGACCTCCAGCGTGGCGTAGGGCTCCACCGTGATCGGCAGTTGCTGGCCTTGCAAGCGCACGTCCATGCCCAGCGCCTGGCCCCAGGTGAGGTTGCCGCTCAACTGCCCGCGCCCTGCTTCGCCACTGCGCCAATTGCCTTCCAGGCGCACCTGCTCACCGGCGATCTGCGCCTGCACAGACAGTGCCTGCAGGCTGGCTGGCAGCTCCGCGCCGCTGACTTCGCCGCCACTGAGCGCCAGGTTGCCGTTGACCTGCGGTGCCAGCAAGGTACCCGAGAGCTGGCCGCTGCCATTGAGCTGGCCGGCCAACCGCTCGACCATCGGCACGAAGGGCCGGGCCACCGAGAGGTCCAGGCCCGCCAGGCGGAAATCACCCGACAGCGGCTTGTTCTTGCCCAGCGGGTCTAGCCGGGTGTTGACGTTCAGCTCACCCAGCGGCTCGCCACGGAATACCAGGCGCGTGTCGATACGCCGCGGTGCCAGGGTACTGTCCAGGCGCAGGGCCTGATACGGGAAGTCGATCCAGTGGCCTTTGTCGCGTACGCGCAGGGTGCCGCCACTGGCATCGACCACCACGCTACCCTTGGGGCCACTGGCCGGTATATCCAGGCTGATGTCGGCGTTCAGCAGCCCCTGCCAGGCGAAGTCCTTGGGCAGCCACTGCGCCAGGCTGCCCAGCGGGAACTGCTTGAGGTGGTAGCGCAAGCGCGGCTCCGGCGCCAGGCGTTGGTCATCGCCACACAGGCTGGCCTGGCCAGAGCGCCAGCAGTGGGCACCGAAATCGAGCTGGCCGTTGGCCAGCCGCTGCAACCGCGCCGGGGCCTGCAATTGCCAGTCATGGCCACCGGCCTGGACTCGCCCGCTGGCCAGTCGCCCGCGCCAGTCGCCCTTGCTCAACTGGCCATCCAGCCCCAGGTCAAGCTTGAGCTGCGGGCCGTCCAGGGCCAGGTTCAGGGCCTGCTGGCGAATGTCACCCTTGCCGCTGGCCTGCAGCGTGCCCAGTGCCGTGTCACCCAGGTGAATGCCGGTGGCCTTGAGCTCGACCACCCCACGCTGGGCGCTGTCGAGCTTGGCATCCAGGTTCAGTTGTTGCAGGCGGTTCTCAGCCTGTGCCAGGCGCTGGCCCTGCAACGTCAGGGTGCCTTGCGGCGCCTGCAGCGTGCCGGCGACATCCACGCGCCCCTTGACCTGGCCTTGCAGCCGGGGCCACAGCTGGCCCAGGCGGGGCAAGTCGAGGTCGATGCGCCCGGCCAGGCGCTGCTGCAGACTGCCACTGCCATTGATCCGGTTGTCCCCCAGCTGGATCGCCAACGCACCCAGTGTCCAGCGCTGCCCGGCCCCTTGTGCCTCGGCCTTGAACACAGCCGGCTGGCCGCGCAAGCGCCCCTTGAGGTCAAGCTGGGCATCCAGGCTCAGCACGTCATCCTTCAGCTCGCCTTTGGTACGCAATGGCCCCGCCAGGGTGCCAGGCAGCTCGGCCAGCCAGTAGGCCGGGTCGAGTGCAGACAGTTGCAAGTCGACATCCCACGCCAGGGTATCGGCAAAGCGCACTGCAACACTGCCGGCAGCCTTGCCCTGGCCGGCGGTGAGCGCCAGTTGTGGCAGCCTGACCTGATCCAGGTCGCCTTCGAAAGGGCTGGCCAGGGTGAACGCCCCCGCCGGGCCGTCAAGATCACCGGCAAAGGTCCCCTGATACTTGCCATCACGGTAATGCACACGGGTATTGAAGCGTTTGAGGGTAACCTGTGGCGGCGTTTCCAGCGGATACAGGCGCAGCCAGGGAAAATCCTGCCAGTCCAGCTGAGCATCGGCGGTCAGGCCTTGCTGCCAGTCTGCCGTGGCTTGCAGCTTGACGCGCTGGGTGTCGCTGGCGGTAAGGTCGAGGGCATCGAGCCTGGCCCCCTTGCTGTCGACCAGGCCGGACAACGCCAGGGCGATCGGCGATTGTTCTGCGGGCAGGTTGGCGGTACCCGACAGCTGGTAGCCCTTGAGCAGGTCGCCCTTGGCTGCCAGGTCGAGCTGGTTCAACTGCAAGGTGTCAGGCAAGGAAGCGGTCGGCTTGAACGCTTCGGAACGGATCTGCAGCGTCGCAGGCAGGTGCTCGGCCAGGGCCTGCAGCGTGCCGCTCAACGTGGCGTCCAGGTAGCCGCTGCTGGCTCCCGTGAGGTTCAAGGTCTTTTGCAGTTCACCCTCGGCGTTCAGCGCCAGCTGCCAGGGTTTGCCACCTACAGCCGGCAGCTGCAGTTGCGCCTGCAGCGTTGTCGGCCAGTCGCCTTCGGGCTGGATATGGCCTTGCAGGTTCAGCAGCAGGTCGTCGCGCTGCAGGTGCAGGCTGTCGATCTGCATCCCGCCGCGGGTCCAGTGCGCTGCAAGCTGCACGTCGCCCAGCAGGTCACTGCCGTCCAGGCGCAGCTGCCCGACCTTCACCTCGCCCAGTTCGATGGCCACCGGCAGGCGCAGTGCCGGCAATTGCAGGGGGCCGCTGTCGGCCGGCTCGGTGCTTGGGGCAAAGGCCATGTCGATGCGCTGTGCCTGCAAGCGGTCGATGCACAGGGTGGCGCGCAGCAGGCAGGCAGGCGACCAGGCCAACTGCGGGGCCTGCAGCTCGACCTTGCTGCCGGCGTCGGCCCAGCTTACCCGGCTGGCTTGCCAGCTGCCCCCCAGGCGGCCCTGGAAGTCGGTGACCTGCAAACCGGGAACCTTGCCCAGCGCCCAGCGGCTGCCGGCCTCGGTACCCAGCAGCAAGCCGAGGGCCAGGCCCAGGCCCGCCAGCAGTCCAGCCAGGCCCAGCAGGGTATATCTGATTACGCGTTTCACAACTCGGGCCCCATGGAAAAGTGCAGGCGAATGCCACCGTCGTCATCCAGCGCCTTGGCCAGGTCCAGGCGCAGCGGCCCCACTGGCGACACCCAGCGCACACCAAAACCGACCCCGGTTTTCAGGCTGGGCAATTCCAGGTCGTTGAACGAGTTGCCTTGGTCGACGAATGTGGCAAGCCGCCACTTCTCGGTCAGCGAGTACTGGTACTCGACACTGCCGGCCACCAGGTAACGCCCGCCAATACGGTCACCGTCGCTGTTTTCGGGCGACAGGGTCTGGTAGTCATAACCGCGCACGCTCTGGTCGCCGCCGGCGAAGAAGCGCAGCGACGGCGGGATATTGTTCTTGAAACCGTTGGTCGCGCTGCCGCCGAACTGCACGCGGCCAAGCAAGCGGTGGTTGTGGCCCAGGGTGGTCAGGCCCTTGAGCAGCACGTTGCCGTGCAGCAGGTTGGTGTCCGACACCAGCCCTTCCTTGGCCACCTGCACATCGAATTGCAGGCGGTAGCCATTGTGCGGGTCGATGCGGTTGTCACTGCGCAGGAACGAGTAGCTAACGCCGGGCATCAGCAGGTTGCTCAATCCGCTGTCGTCGCCCAGGCGGTACTCTTCGCGTTGGTATTTCAGCGAGATGACCCGTTGCCAACCGCTGGGCAGCTTGCTGTGCCATTCGGGGCCCACCGTCAGCAGCTTGCTGAGGGTGTCGGTACCGGCAAGCTCTTCATTCTGATAGCCGCCGGCAAAGCGCAATTTGTCGGTCAACGGCGGATCGAGGGGAATGTCGTACCACAAACCGACGTTCTGCCGCGGCGCCGACAGCTCGGTTTCCCAGCCATAGCTGTGACCTTGGGGGTTGACCCAGTGGCGGGTCCAGTTGGCCTTGCCGCGCGGCCCGACATCGGTGGAGTACCCCAGGCCCAGCCCCATGGTGCGGGGTTTGCGGGTTTCCAGGCGCACGTCCACCGGTATCTCTTCACCCACCGCGGCGGTGGGCGCCGCATCCACCCGTACCCCTTCGAAATAACCGCTCGACTGCAGGTCGTTGTTCAGTTCGGCGATCAGCTCCGAGTCGTACGGGGTACCTGGCTTGAACGGCACCATGCGCTGCAGCAGGTCTTCGTCCAGCGGCGTGTCGCCGCCAAAGGTGACTGCGCCAAGGCGGTAGCGCGGGCCACTCTGGTAGACCAGTTCGATATCGGCCACCCCGGCCTGCGGGTCCACCGCCAGGCGCTGGCGGCTGAAGCGCCCGCTGAAGAAGCCGTAACGCGACGCCTGGTTCTGGATCAGGCGCTTGGCATCCTCGTAGGTACCGTGGTTGAGCTGTTCACCCGGGCGCAGCGCCCGGCTGTCGGGTACCCGAAAGGCCTTCATGTCACTGGCCGGGCCCTCGATGCGCACCGTGACGTTGCGCAGCCGAATCGGCTCGCCCGGGTTGATGCTGAGGATCAACTGCGCAGAGTGCTCGGCATCGCTGGCAGGCTTGACCTCGCTGTCGATCTGCGCCTGATAGTAGCCAAGTGCCTGCGCGGCTTTGCGCGCCTGCTCCTCTGCACCACGACTGAAGCGCAACAGTGCTTCTTCATCGCGGTCACCCAGTGAGCCTATATAGCCTTCGACATTGGCCTTGAGCGCCTTGTTGGCCGGTTTCACCTGCACCAGCAACTCGCTCTGGCCCCATGCTGCAAAACTGGCGGCCCAGATAACCAAGCCCCAGGTCAATCTTCCTGAATACGTCATGCGGCGAATGCTACCAGACCCGAACGCTCAAGGGAGCCGCCTTGCGGCCTGTTCAGGCTAAAGCGGATGTCGAAGCCACCGGGTTTGGGTGAAAGAATACCCGTTCCCGGATCGGCCCTATGGCCACCTCACCAATTTCCTCGTAACCCTGGCGCTGGTAAAACGCCAGATAGTGCTCATTGCCCGTGTCCAGCACCACGCCTTGGGTGCCGGGGTCGTCGGCGCACCAGTCATGCACAGCTTGTAACAATTGTTCGCCGTACTGCTTGCCTTGAAACTGCGGGTGCACCCCCAGCAGTGGCAGCACATGCACCTGATCACTGGGCAGGCAGGTCGACAAAGCGGCCTGGTAGTCCATGTAGCGCCGCGTGCAGCGCAGGCCGGTGCCGAGCATCATGCGCAGGCGCCAGGCCCAACTGTCCGCCACACCCAAGCGGCGCAGCGGCGGCACGATCAGGGCCACGGCCACCAGGCGATCGTCCACCAGCAAGCCGATCGCAGGCAGTTGCAGGTAGAAGTGCTGGCGTACCCATTCACGCACCATCACCCGCAGGCGCCGTTCATAGCCTGGGCGCTGGGCTTCGAAGATATAGGCAAAAGTGGGTTCGTGCCGGTAGGCGTTGTACAGCAGGGAACGTACCTCGCGGCTGTAACCATCATCGAGCAGGCAGACACGGGCCGGAGCGGCTGTGGTTTCGGGCATTGCGGGCAGACCTCCTGGAATGGGCGTTCAGAGCCTTGGAGGTTGCGCTCCGCGCTTCGTTCCACCCTTACAGCACGTTAGCAGCAGCCCTCCTGCCCCGCCACGCTGGTGATCGCCGGCGATGTCCGCTAGCATCGCGCCTTTTACCGGGATTGTCTTTCCATGAAGATCGTCTGTTTCAACATCAACGGCCTGCGAGCCCGCCCGCACCAGCTGGCAGCGCTGATCGAAAAGCACCAACCAGACGTGATCGGCCTGCAGGAAACCAAGGTCAGCGACGAGCAGTTCCCGTTGGCCGACGTGCAGGCGCTGGGTTACCACGTGCACTACCACGGGCAGAAGGGCCACTACGGCGTCGCCCTGCTCTCGCGCCAGGCGCCGCTCAGCCTGCACAAAGGCTTTGCCGGCGATGAAGAAGACGCCCAGCGCCGCTTCATCTGGGGCACCTTCGCCGACGCCCAGGGCAACCCGATCACCATCATGAACGGCTACTTCCCCCAAGGCGAAAGCCGCGACCACCCCACCAAGTTTCCGGCCAAGCAGCGCTTCTACAGCGACCTGCAGGCACTGCTGGAAAGCCAGTTCCGCAACGACCAGCCAGTGCTGGTGATGGGCGACATGAACATCTCGCCGCAGGACTGCGACATCGGCATTGGCCCGGACAATGCCAAGCGCTGGCTGAAGACCGGCAAGTGCAGTTTCCTGCCGGAAGAGCGCGAATGGATGGAGCGCTTGAAAGGCTGGGGCCTGGTAGACAGTTTCCGCCACCTGTACCCGGACGTGAACGACCGTTTCAGCTGGTTCGATTACCGCAGCCGCGGCTTTGAAGACGAGCCCAAGCGCGGCCTGCGCATCGACCTGATCATGGCCTCGCACGCGCTGGTGCCGCGGATCAAGGCAGCAGGCGTGGATTATGAACTGCGCGGGATGGAAAAGCCGTCCGATCATGCACCGATCTGGCTTGAGTTGAGCTGACCGTGTGAGCGCAACATGCCTGCCGGGGCGGCTCGATCGCGACACAAGGCCGCGCCGGCAAAGCCTGGGTTACAAGCCCAGGCGCAGCACCTCGCCTACCCCCGCCCCACGCACATCGTCCGCCGCGCTGACCAAGGCAAAGTTGTACGCCCCATGCGACCAGTACCGCGCCTCCAACTGGCCATCGACCCGTTGCCCGTTCGGCATGCGCTGAAAGCCTTCGCTGGGTGAACGCATGAACAGGCTGATACGCTGGCCCTTGCCGTCCTCGAACACCAGCAAGGCTGCGGGCCCCTGCTCGTTGCTGAGCAACCGCGCCCCCACCGGCCTGAAGCCATAGCCCGCCAGGTCTGGCAACTGCCCGACACGGTTGAAGTGCCGGCCCAGCCAATCGCGCAACTGGGCCGGGTCGCTGGCCTGAATATCCAGCGCCTGGCTGGCGGCGAACAACTTGTGCGCCTGCACGGCATCGGCCATCGGCAGCTCGGCATTGGCCAGGGTGGCATCGCGGGCCTGCCAGCCGCCCAAGCCCCCTACACCCAGGGCCAGCACCATGGCCGCTGCCGCCGCCCAGCGCCGCTGCCGGCGTTGGCGCAGTTGCCGCCGCAGCTGGCCCAGCTCGAGCGCGGGGGCACCGGCTGGCTCGCCAAGCCCGGCCAGCGCCGTGCGCAGCCGCCGGGCATCGGCGCGCCAGCCTTCCACACGTGCCGCCGCCTGCGGGTTGGCCGCCAGCCAGGCCTGCACCTCGGCGCGCCGCGCCGGCTCCAGGCGCTCGTCGACGTAAGCGTGCAGTTCATCTTCGGTGGGGATAAGGCGCGTCATTTCAATCTCCGCAAGGCCGGTGGCTGGGGTGAGCCTTCGGTCAGTTCACGCAAGGCATTGCGCGCCCGCGACAGGCGCGACATTACCGTGCCGATAGGAATGCCCAAGGCCTGGGCGGCCTCCTTGTAGCTCAGACCCTCGACGCTGACCAGCAGCAGCAAGGCACGCTGCTCGGCACTCAGCCGGGAAAACGCTTGCAAGTCGGCCTGGGCCAGGATGATCGCTTCGAGGTTGTCACCAACGGGTTCGTCATCGCGCTCGGCACGGCCGAACCAGGACAGCCAGCGCGCATGCAGGCGCTCGCGGCGTTTGCCGTCCAGGTACAAGCGATAAAGGATGGTGAACAGCCAGGCACGCAGCGCCTGCGCGTCGCGTTGCTGGTCTCGTCGGCTCAGCGCGCGCTCGACGGTAGCCTGCACCAGGTCGTCGGCGCTGCCCGGTTCACGGGTCAGCCATACGGCAAAGCGGCGCAAGCGGGCGAGCAGTTCGCGCCACTGCTGGTTGTCCAGGTCGTGCATGGTCAGGTCCGGCCTATGGGGCAGTCAGTGTAAGGGGCAGACGCGTGCAGGCCTATTTTATTCCCCCGTGGGAATAAATAGCGCGCTACCCCGTCGTACTGGCACCTTCACTGAACCGGACGCACACCATGAACTCACCTTTGCACGGCCCGGCCAAGGCCCTGCGCCTGGCCGCCATCGGCGCCGTGATGCTGGCCGCAGGTGCCGGCTTCGCGTATGCCGCTGGCTGGCTGGGCCAACCGCAGTTGACCCCGCAACGCATCATCGACACCTTCGAAGCCCAAGCCGGGCACTACCCCGGCTACCGCAAGAACCACGCCAAGGGGCTGTGCGTCAGTGGTTACTTCCAGCCCAGCGGCCAGGCAGCCAGCCTGTCCACGGCACGCGCATTCAGCCAGCCACGGGTGCCGGTCATTGGCCGTTTCGCCATCGGCGGGGCCAACCCGTTCGCCCCGGACACCAGCATACCGGTCCGCAGCCTGGCAATTGAGTTGAGCACCGATGACGGCCAGGTCTGGCGCACCGGCATGAACAACCCGCCGGTGCTTGCCGTCAGCAACCCCCAAGGGTTCTACGAGCAGGTGCTGGCCAGCGCACCGGTCAATGCCACCGGCAAACCCGACCCGGCCAAGCTGCAGGCGTTCTTCGCCGCGCACCCGGAAAGCGCAGCGTTTCGTCAATGGGCGGCCAGTTACAAGCCCAGTGACAGCTTCGCCAGCACGCAGTACCACAGCATCAACGCCTTCCGCCTGATCGACGCAGCCGGCGCGGCCCACCCGGTACGCTGGCAGCTGGAGCCACAGACGCCGTTCGCCGCGTTGCCTGGGCAGGTCGACGACAAGTTGTTCCTCCAGCACGACTTGCAGCAGCGCCTGGCCCAAGGCCCGTTGCGCTGGACCCTGCGCCTGGTGCTGGCGGAACCGGGCGATGCGGTGGATGACCCGGCCCAGCCCTGGCCTGCCGAGCGGCGCAGCGTAGACGCCGGCACCCTGGTGCTGGAGCAGGTCGATGGGCCCGAACAAGGGGCCTGCCGCGACATCAACTTCGACCCCCTGATCCTGCCGCAAGGTATCGAAGCCTCCAACGACCCGATCCTCGCCGCCCGTTCCGCCGCCTATTCGGAATCTTTCAACCGCCGCAGCCGTGAATCGCTCGGCACCGGAGCCCGCCCATGAAGCCCGAAGCCTTCCACCCCCTTGCCCGCGCGCTGCATTGGTTGATGGCCGTGCTGATCCTGGCCATGCTGTTCATCGGCGTGACCATGGTTGCCGACCTGTCGTTGCGCCACCCTGTACTGATCAGCCTGCACAAGGCCACCGGCCTGGCGTTGCTGGTGCTGGTCGTGCTGCGTATTGGCGTGCGCCTGGCCGTACCCCACCCGCCGCTGCCTGCAGACCTGCCAACCGTGCAGCGCTGGGCTGCCGGCGCATCGCACCTGGCGCTTTATGGCCTGATGCTGGCGATGCCGCTGCTGGGCTGGGCCATGCTGTCTGCCGGCGACTACCCGCGCCCGCTGGGCCTGCCCGCGATCGCGCCGCACAACCTGCAGCTGTATGCCGTGCTGCGCCAGGCCCATGGTTGGGCGGGCTACTTGCTGTTCGCCACCGTATTGGTGCATGTCGGTGCGGCGCTGATGCATGCCTGGGTGCGCCGCGACGGCGTGTTGCGTAGCATGTGGCCTGGCCCCCTGCGCCGCAATCAATGACCTGAGGCAGCACAGGGCGGTCGACCTCCATCAATGACCGGCTGTCACCGGCCCTACTGCCCTGGAAACCCCATGACCCTCGCAAAGGATCCTGCAACGCTCAGCCCAGCCAGCACCCTCGATCTACGCCCGCTGCTGCTGGCCAACATGGCCTGTACGATGTCGATGATGGCCTTCGTCGCCTTGATCGGCCCGATCGCCCGCCAGTTGGGCATGGCCACCTGGCAAGCCGGCGCCGCCATTACCGTGGCCGGCGTGGTCTGGGTATTGCTGGCCCGCCCTTGGGGCCGCGCAGCTGACCGCCTTGGCCGCCGGCGCGTATTGCTGCTGGGTAGCGCGGGTTTCACCTTGGCCTACTGGCTGTTGTGCCTGTTTGTCGAAGGTGCACTGCGCTGGATGCCAGGTGCAACAATGGCCTTCATCGGCCTGATGGTCGCACGCGGTTGCATCGGTGCCTTCTATGCCGCCATTCCGGTCGGCTGCAACGCCCTGATCGCCGACCATGTCGGGCCGCAGCAGCGGGCACGGGCCATGGCTTCGCTGGGGGCCGCCAACGCCGTGGGCCTGGTGGTCGGCCCAGCCCTGGCAGCGCTGTTGGCGCGGCATAGCCTGAGCCTGCCGTTTCTGGTCATGTCGCTACTCCCTGCCAGTGCCTTCGTGGTGCTGCTGTTGGCCCTGAAGCCACAGGCGCTTGCACACAGCCACGCACCCACCCCGGTCAGGCTCAACGACCCCCGCCTGCGCCGGCCGTTGCTGGTGGCATTCAGCGCCATGCTGAGTGTGACCGTGTCGCAGATCACCGTCGGCTTCTTCGCCCTTGACCGCCTGCACCTGGGGCCAGCCCAGGCCGCCCAGGCTGCCGGCATTGCCCTCACCACCGTGGGTGTGGCGCTGATGCTGGCCCAGGTCCTGCTACGCCAGCTGCAGTGGCCACCGCTGAAGATGATCCGGGTCGGTGCCACGGTTTCGGCGCTGGGCTTTGCCAGCGGCGCGCTGGCGACCACCGCCCCTTGGCTATGGGCCTGCTACTTTGTGGCGGCGGCGGGCATGGGTTTTGTATTCCCGGCGTTTTCGGCCCTGGCCGCCAATGCCATGCAGGCCGGCGAGCAAGGCGCCACGGCCGGCTCCATTGGTGCAGCCCAGGGCATGGGCGCGGTCATCGGCCCGCTGGCCGGGACCTTGGTCTATGCCGTGGACCCGCGCTTGCCATTCCTGGCCGTGGCAACGCTGTTGTTGCTGGTCGGGCTGTGGCCAATCCCGCGTGAACAAAGGCGTTGAGAAGCACAGCGCGCAACGCGGCAGAGTATGTTTTAATGCGCATCGCTCGTTATTTTAAACACCTCTGATTACAAGGCGGCTATGGACACGGGGACGCGACTCAAACTGGTGCGGGAACGCAACAACCTCTCCCAACGGGAATTGGCCCGCCGTAGCGGGCTGACCAACTCGACGATCTCGCAGATCGAACAGAACCGCGTGAGCCCTTCGGTCAGCTCCTTGAAAAAGCTACTCGAAGGCATTCCCATGAGCCTGGCGGAGTTTTTCAGCTTCGACGAGCCGGTACGTGAAGAGCGCTACGTGTTCCGCGGCGGCGAACAGCCAGACCTGGGCCGTAACGGCCTGCGCATGCTGTTGGTCGGTGCCAGTGTCGAAGGCCGGCAGATGCGCATGTTGCGTGAGCTGTACGCGCCGGGCGCAGACTCCGGCGAACCGATCGTGCATGCCGAAGGCGAAGAATGCGGGCTGGTCACGCGGGGGACTGTGGAGCTGTGGGTCGACGGCCAGGTCAGCGTGCTCAACTCGGGTGATGGCTACTACATCCCCACCACCCTGCCGCACAGCTTCAAGAACATCGGCCCGGACGAGGCCGAGATCATCAGCGCCAATACCCCGGCGAACTTCTGACGGCATGAACAGCCGGGTGGTCTATCAACGCCTGCGTGACGCAGCGCTCGGTATCCATACCCTGTCGATAGCCCAGCGCCATGACCACGCCCTGGTGGACGTGATCATCGACGGCTGGCAACTGACCCTCGCGCTGGACAGCGAGGGCCTTGCCCAGTGCATCCACTGCACGGCCCCGTGCGGGGCGCAGGCCGGGCTTGATGCCTGGCAACGGTATGGCAGCAACCCCTGCGATCTGCTCAGCCAGTGGGAACGCACTCAGCTGGAAAGGCTGCTCGCCCCCTGCTGCAGCGCTGCCTCGACGAAGTCCAGGCGGTCCTGACCGAAGAACATCTCTTCGCCGACAAAGCACGTCGGCGCACCAAATACCCCCCGCTGCACCGCTACCTCGGTCGCCTGCCGCAGTGCTGCCTTGATTTCGTCATCTGCTGCCAGTGCGTGAAACGCGTGTGGGTCAAAGCCGTCTTCACCCAGGGTGGCGTCCAGTACCGCCACATCGCTCAGGTTGCGCTGCTGGGCAAACAAACCCTTGAACAACACCGCCAGCAGCCCCTCGAAACGCTCCGGCGCGCGTAACTGCGTACCCATGACGCCTCGCATCAAGTGCAGCGTATTGACCGGAAAAGCCGGCGGCAGCCCAAACGGCACCCGGTAGCGGGCGGCAAAGCGCGCCAGGTCGGTGAACATATAGCGCCCCTTGGCGGGGATCATCGCTGGCGAAGCGTTGCCCGTGGCCTGGAATACGCCGCCCAGGAGCATTGGCCGGTAGTGCAGCGTTGCCCCGTGGCGGGCGCATAGCGCCGGCAGCTGGGTCCAGGCCAGGTAACTGGCTGGGCTACCCAGGTCAAAGTAGAAATCGACGTGCTTGTGCATGGTCATGTCCTTGCAGGGAAAAGGGTTTACCAGCCTTCCATCCAGGGCCGCAGGTCCAGCTCGAAGGTCCAGGCGTCGCGGGGCTGGGCGTGCAGGAACCAATAGCTGTCGGCGATGTGTGCAGGGTTCAGGATGCCACCCTCACCCTTGAGGGCGTAGCGCTCGGGGAAGCTGTCGCGAATGAAGGCAGTGTCGATGGCCCCGTCCACCACCACATGGGCGACATGAATATTGCGCGGCCCCAACTCGCGGGCCATGCTCTGGGCCAATGCGCGCAACCCATGCTTGGCGCCGGCGAAGGCGGCAAAACCGGCCGCGCCACGAGTTGCGGCGGTGGCGCCAGTGAACAGCAGCGTGCCGCGCTCGCGCCGGACCATACGCCGCGCTACCGCCTGGGCAGTCAGAAAGCCGGCGAAGCAAGCCATTTCCCAGATCTTGAAATACTTGCGTGGGGTTTCGTCCAGAATGCTGCATGGCACATTGGCGCCAATGTTGAACACAAAGGCTTCGATCGGGCCGATATCGCGCTCGATGGTTTCGACCAGTTCCGCCACGTCGTCTTCCTTGCGCGCATCAGAGCCGAACCCGTAGGCCTGGCCACCGGCAGCACGTATTTCTTCCAGCAACGGCTGCAGCTTGTCAGCCTGGCGCCGGGTGACACAGGCGATATAGCCCTCGCGGGCAAAACGCTTGGCAATCTCGCCGCCGGTGGCATCCCCCGCACCAATCACCAGCACGACTTTTTGTTGTTCTGACATGCCTGCACCCATTGATGAATGATCGTTTAGTAAACGAACGCTATGCTACGATGCCGGCTTTCGTCAAGCCGTCTTGCAGAGGCACGCCCATGCGCTACTCGAACGAACACAAGCAGCAAACCCGTGAGCGCTTGCTCGCCAGCAGCGGCGCACTGGCCAAGCGCGGGGGCTTTGCCAGCACGGGCGTTGCCGGCTTGATGAAAGCCATTGGCCTGACCGGGGGGGCGTTCTACAACCACTTTCCGTCCAAGGATGACCTGTTCACCGAGGTAGTCCGGCAGGAACTCTGCAACAGCCCACTCGCCCGGCTGGCCAACCAAGGTGCCAGCCGCGAGCGGCTGGCCCGCTGCCTGCAGCAATACCTTAGCCTGGCACACCTGCGCAACGCCGAGCAGGGTTGCCCGTTGCCGCCGCTAGGGGTGGAGATAGCCCGCGCTGACGCCCCTGTGCGGGAAGTGGCCGAGCACTGGTTACTGCAGCTGCACCAGGCCTGGAGCGCCACCCTGGAGGATGAGCAGTTGGCCTGGGTATTGATCAGTCAGTGCGTGGGCGCGCTGCTGGTTGGCCGCATGCTGGTCAGCGAAAGCGTGCAAGGCCAGGTGCTTGGCGCCAGCCGCGCGTTTGTCGAACGCGCGCTGGACGGCGACTGATCACGGGTTGGCTGGGGGTTGGCGAGTGCCCGCCGCAGCACGTTCAGCGCCTGCCAGAGCCTCTGGCAAACCTTGCTCACGGCTGGCATAACGCTGCGCCAGCACCGCGCACACCATCAACTGGATCTGGTGGAACAGCATCAGCGGCAGGATCATCGCGCCAATGCCACTGCCCACGAACAGCACCTGCGCCATGGGTACACCGGTGGCCAGGCTTTTCTTCGAGCCGGCGAACAGGATGGTGATACGGTCCTCGAGGTCGAAGCCCAGCGCCTTGCCCAACAGGCGGGTAGCGAACAACACCACCGCCAGCAGAATGCCGCATACCGCGAACAACCCGGCCAGGTGCTGCGACGAAACCGTGTGCCACAGGCCGGTCACCACTGCCTCGCTGAAGGCGGTATACACCACCAGCAGAATCGACCCCTGGTCGACCACCTTGAGCCAGCGGGCATTGCGCTTGACCCAGGCGCCAATCCAGCGCCGCGCGATCTGCCCGGCCACGAATGGCACCAGCAGTTGCAAGGTGATCTTGAGTACCGCATCCAGGCCGGAGCCAGTATCGCCACTGGCGCCCAGCAACATCACCACCAGCAATGGGGTGAGGAAGATACCCAGCAGGCTGGACGCCGCCGCACTGCAGATGGCCGCCGGCACGTTGCCGCGGGCCAGCGAAGTGAAGGCAATGGCCGACTGCACGGTTGCGGGCAAGGCGCACAGGTACAGCACACCCAGGTACAGCTCAGTGCCTACAAGTGGCACGAACAGCGGCTTGAACGCCAACCCCAGCAGCGGGAACAGCACGAACGTGCAGGAGAACACCAGCAGGTGCAGGCGCCAATGCCCGGCGCCTGCGATGATCGCCTCACGCGACAGCTTGGCACCGTGCAGGAAGAACAGCAGGCCGATGGCAAGGTTGGTCAGCCAGCCGAAGTACACCGCGCCGTCGCCCGAACAAGGCAATACGGTGGCAATGCAGACCACCCCGAGCAAGGCCAGGGTGAAATTGTCGAACAGCATGCGCAAATACTTCATCACGGCTCCCGTCTTGTCATTGTGCAAGGGCAGACGATAAGGTTTCCGGCTTTTTAGCGCTAACGCCGGAACCCCCTGGGGTATCGCTCAACGGACACCAAGCACACAAGGAACCGCTCATGCCGCGCTTGCGCAAGGCTTTGATTGCCACCACCATCACGCTTGCCTTGGGCCATACCACCGCCCAGGCTCACGACCCGCTGCAGGCCAAGGTCGACCAGGTCGTCCGCCCGCTGATGCAGGAGCAAGGCATCAGCGGCATGGCCGTGGCCATTTATGCCCACGGCCATGCGCACTATTTCAGTTACGGCGTGGCCAGCAAGGCCGACAACGTGCCGGTAAGCCGCGACACGCTGTTCGAAATCGGCTCGTTGAGCAAGACCTATACCGCCACCTTGGCCGCGCTGGCCAGCGCGCAGGGCAAGCTGGACCTGTCGGCGCCGGCCAAGCGTTACCACCCGGCGTTGGCAGGCGCCCCTATTGGCGAGGCGTCCGTTCGCGACCTCGGTGCCTACAGCGCGGACTGCCTACCACTGCAGTTCCCGGATGACGTCCAGACGCCGCAGCAGGTCGTCGATTTCTTCCGGCACTGGCAACCACGCGCCAAACCCGGCACCCAGCGCTGCTACTCCAACCCTAGCCTGGGCCTGTTCGGCGACCTGGCCGCCCGCGCACAACAGCAATCGTTTTCGACACTGATGCGCGAAGGGCTGTTGGCACCGATGGGCCTGCGCGCCACCTATCTGCAGGTGCCCGCCAGCACCCAGGGCCTGTACGCACAAGGTTACGATGCCGCCGACAAGCCGGTACGCGTCGGCCCCGGCCCCTATGCCGACGAAGCCTACGGGATCAAGACCAGCGCCCGCGACCTGCTGCGCTACGTGCGCCTGCACCTGCAACCGCAGGGCCTGCCACCGGCGCTGCAGCAAGCCTTGAGCATTACCCGCCAAGGCTACTTTCAGGTCGGCGCCATGACCCAGGGCCTGGGTTGGGAGCGCTACCCCTACCCGGTCGCACTGGACACGCTGGTCGATGGCAACAGCCCAAGGCTGATCCGTGAACCACAGCCAGTCACGCGCTTGCAGCCAGCCCAGCCGGCGCTGCCTGCGGCCTGGTACAACAAGACCGGCTCCACCAATGGCTTTGGTGCCTACGCTGCGTTCGTGCCCGCCGAACAGCTGGCGGTGGTGTTGCTGGCCAACCGCAATTACCCCAATGAGGCCCGGGTCCGTGCCGCCTTTGCGATCCTTTCCGGCCTGTAGAAAGGCCGCGGATTGTCGAACAAATCGACACTATGTAGTGAAAAAAAATATTCACTACAAAATGGTTGACGCCGTTCATCGCCCTTGTGCATGATGAAGCCGTCCCCCTGATCGGGGGCGGTGGCAAGGGTATTCCAGACGGTCTGCGCGGTAACGCGGGCCGTTCGTGGAGCGGGAAACTGTCCAAAAGGCAGCGTGAGAAAGCCCCTGTTGCGATGCTGCTGTAGCAGCGTTGGTAGTGCGCTACACCGTGGTAGCGCCAACTGTGAAAATCACCTACGAATGGGTAATGGGGGCTTTATGATGAACTTGAACAACAATCCGACCATCGACCAATTGGCCCAGCTGTTCGCCGGCCGCAAAGACAGCCTCGACGACCACCTGCTGTGGGTCAGCCAAACCGGTGAAGTGCGCCTCGATCGCCTGCCACCGAATACCGTCGAAGCTGAATTTGAAGAGCACCTGCCCAGCATGCGTGCCCGCTTCAAGGTCTACCGTCGTGGCCAAGGCTACGTTGGCAAGAAGGCCGCCGCCGACACCGAGTTCGTTGGCCGTGTGCTGCAGACCCTGCAACAGGAATGGCCCGCTGCCCGTGAGCAGCAGGCAGTCAAGGTGATCGAACCGCTCAATTGAGGTTGCCACCGTTAGCAAAGCCCGGCCTGAACAGGCCGGGCTTTTTCATGCCTGGCGCCGCTGGCGGCGGGCGGGCGGCAACGGCAATGCCCCTGTCGCCATGGCCCTGGCGCGGTCGACACCCCAAACCATGGCACGGGTCATGGTCTCGCCCGGCCGCGCGGGGTAGTACTCCTCCACCAGCGCCCGCCCATCCCCGGCATACAACCCCAGGAACAATTGCGTTGCGCCCAGGCGCGACAAGCGCACCTGCACATCCAATGTGGTGCCATCGCTGAGCGCTTCGTCGTGGCTGCGGCTGTGTAGTTGGGCGTCCGCCCAGTGCCAATAAGTCTCTTCCCTGACGCGCATGAGCATCCAGTCCTCCGTTGCTCGAATGTGGCGTCAGCAAAGCACAGGCTTGGCGATCCGGCGAGTGTTACCCAATCATTTCATGAGGCGGGTCAACGAATGGCCATAAAAAGTCCGCCGTCGGGCAGCGCGGGGTTACTTCTTCAGCGGCACCCGCGGCATGAAGCGGCCCTTTTTGCTGCGCTGCAGATGGGCAGGCTGCAGCTGCTCGGAATCATCCAGGGTCATGTGGGCGAACCCCAGCCGGAATGCCGCCTGGCCGCAACGCACCTGGCTGTTGATCGGAAACGCATCGTTAAGGTCTTCGAAAAAAGATTCGCTCATGCCCTGTCTCCCTTCAGCGGCAACGCGCCGGCAACCAGAAAAGTTGCCAAGTGACGCGGCCTGTAAATGTGAGACTAGCCGGTCATTTACAGACCAGTCGGGCAAACCCCAGGCAGCCGACCAGTGGCAAACCGGCCTTCAGCGCAGACGTACTGCGGTGCCGGTGACAAACACGACGACCATGCCGCCTTGTACCGAAGGCATGCTGATCTCGTAATCCACACCGACTACCGCGTCGGCTCGCAACTGCTGGGCGCGCGCCTGCAGCTCTTCGGTGGCCTGCTCGCGGGCCTCGCGCAGTGCGCTTTCCAGGGTCTGCGAGCGACCACCCAGCACGTCGCGAACACGGGTAAAGAAATCGCGGACGAAATTGATGCCCTGGACCGATTCGGCGCTGACCACGCCGAGGTATTCGGCAATCGGGCGGCCTTCAAGTTGACTGGTAGTGGAAATGATCATGCAAACGCTCCGTTGGCCTGGTCTCGAACAATGAGGCCGAGTCTAACAGAGCCGCACCTGAGCAACCGGCAATGGGGCCTTACCACCCGGTCAACGCTTCAGCCGTCACCACGCCCCCCACTACCCTCCTGTCAGGCGCTGGCCGCACGCAAGCGCTGGCCGATCCGCGCGCCGAATACGTTCACCAGCAGCCCGGCCATCACCAACACGGCGCCCCAGCCCTGAACTGCGGTCAGCCGTTCGCCCAGCAGCAATGCCGACGAACTCAAGCCGATCACCGGCACCAGCAGCGAAAAAGGCGCGACCTTACCGGCCGGGTGGCGCGACAACAGCTTGCTCCACAGGCTGTAGCCGATCATGGTGGCGACAAAAGCTAGGTATGCCAGCGCCAGCACCGAGCTGAGGCTGATGTTGGCAAGCGCATGGCCAATACGCTCTGGGCCTTCCAGCCACCAGGACAACGCCAGGAACGGCAACGGCGGGATCAACCCACCCCAGATCACCAGCGCCACCAGGTCAACCGAGCCAAAGCGCCGGGTAATGATGTTGCCCAGCCCCCACATGGCCCCGCCACACAATGTCAGCAGCAGCGCCACCATCGGCACGTGGCCACCGTCTTCGCTGCCGATCAGGGCCAGGCCACTGGCCGCCACCAGTAGCCCCAGCACACTGGCCAGGCGCAGCCGTTCACCGAGGAACAACGCCGCGAAGCCGAGCGTGAAGAATGCCTGCGATTGCAGAATCAGCGAAGCCAGCCCTGGTGGCATGCCGCTGTACATGGCCTGGAAGAGAAAGGCGAACTGGCCCAGAGAAATAGTTGCGCCGTAGGCGATGAGCCAGCGCCAGGGCAATTTGGGGCGCCTGACCAGCAACACCGCGGGAAACGCCACCAGCAAAAAGCGCAGTGCCCCCAACAGCATCGGCGGCAAGCCGTCGAGGCCAACCTTGATGACTACAAAGTTGACTCCCCAGGCAACAATCACCACCAGGGCGATGAGCAGGTCCTTGAGCGGCACGGCAGCTTCCTTCTTCAGGCGTTCTAGACATATTTCGTTACAGCATAAGGCTATAACTCTGAAGAGGACCAGCACAGTTGTGGCCTAGGCTGGCGCAACAGTCCGACTGTTGCGTCAACCTGTAACGTTGATGCATAACGCAGAAAACCCGCGAACACTGCGTATTCGCGGGTTTCCAGTGCCCTTGAGCAGGGCACGATCAGCAGCGCGGACTTGCCGGCACCTGAGCCTTGCAAGCCTTATGCTGTGCATCAGGCCGCTGCAAACAGCTCATTGGCGATCTGCGCCTGTGCGGCGTCAAGCGCCTGCGTACGCTGCTCCGGGCCGTAGGCCAAGCCGTGAGCGCGCACGATTTCCAGGTCGGTGACACCAATGAAGCCCAGGAACACCTTGAGGAAGTCTTCATGCCCAGCACCCGTTGGCTGGCCAGCGTGCAGGCCACCCGCGGTGGAAACCAGCACTACCTTCTTGTTACCGCAAAGCCCCTCGGGGCCCGCCTCGGTGTAGCGGAAGGTCTTGCCGGCCACGGCCACGCGGTCGATCCAGGCCTTGAGCTGGGTCGGCACGCTGAAGTTGTACATCGGCGCGCCTATCACCACGGCGTCGGCGGCCAGGAATTCTTCCAAGGTCTCGGCGCTGAGCTTGGCCTCGAATGCCTGGGCGGCGTCGCGTACGTCTTCCGGGGTGCCAGCGGCTACCAGCGTGGCAGCAGAGAAGTGTGCAATGGCATCGGCAGCCAGGTCGCGGTACACCACTTCAACGCTCGGGTCTGCGGCTTTCCAGGCTTCGACCACCTCGCGGCTCAACTGGCGGGATGCGGAATTGTCACCCAGGATGCTCGAATCGATGTGCAACAGTTTCATGGGACTCTCCTGTGAATGAAGACCGCATCTCTTGGCGATCACGATGGGCAGAATCCTACCGGAGTGATTAATGACTGATAAGCCGCAGAAAATGCGTTAGTTTGTCTCATGAGTGGAACAATGAGACCTGTTCATGCAAGACCTCAATGACCTTTTCTATTTCGCCCGCGTAGTGGAAGCCGGCGGTTTTGCTGCAGCGGGGCGCCAGCTGGGCATTCCCAAGTCACGCTTGTCCCGGCGCATCGCCGAGCTCGAAGAGCGCCTGGGCACCCGCCTGCTGCAGCGCACTACCCGGCAGTTGAAACTCACCGCAGTGGGCGAGCGCTACCTGCATCACTGCCAAGCCATGCTGCTGGAGGCCGAAGCCGCCGATGAAACGGTGGCCAGCATGAGCAGCGAACCGCGCGGGCGCTTGCGTGTGTCCTGCCCCGTGGCGCTGGCCCACGCGTTTCTGCCGCAGGTGATCAGCCGCTTTCTCGAGCAGTACCCGCTGGTGCAGTTGGACATGGTACTGCTCAACCGCCGGGTGGACCTGATTTCCGAAGGTATCGACGTTGCCCTGCGCGTGCGCGACCTGGGCGATGAAGACCCGGCCTTGGTCACCCGCCGCCTGCGCCAGGCGCAAATGCAGCTGGTTGCCGCCCCAGGCTTCGCCGACCACATCCGCGACCCTGCCGAACTGGCGACGTTGCCGGTACTGGGCGCCGCCGAGGCAGACCGGCTGGTGCACTTTCGCCTGCTGGGCCCCAACGGCAAGCAACAGGAGCTGGCCCTGGAGCCGCGCCTGGCGATCGACGATTTCGTAGTACGTAATGCCGCTGTACGGGCTGGCCTGGGCTTTACTGCATTACCCAGCATGTTTTGCGAGGCGGAGCTGGAACGCGGCGAGCTGGTACGCCTGCTGCCTGAGTGGTCGCTGCCAGGTGGCTACCTGCAGGCGGTGTACCCGCACCGGCGCGGCCTGTTGCCGGCTGTACGGGTATGGATCGACCACCTGGCAGCTTCGTTCGAGGCGTGTGGGGAGCGATACGTATGAACGCGAACATGAGCGAAGCCGAAGTAGCGGCATTCTGCCTGGAGCTGCCGGGTGCCCAGGAAGACTACAAGTGGGGCGGTATCCGGGTGTTCTCGGTGGCCGGCAACAAGATGTTCGCGGTACTCGACCTGGCCGGCGCAGGGCTGTCGTTCAAGGTGGCCGACGATTTGTTTCTCGGCTATTGCGACCGCCCTGGAGTGCGACCTGCGCCTTACCTGGCACGGGCACGCTGGATCAGCATGGCGCCGCCCTACCCCATGGGCCGGGACGAATTGCGTGACTTGCTACAGCGTTCGCACCAGCTGGTGGTGCGACGGTTACCGAAGCGGTTACAGGTGGGTTTGCTGCTGTAATACCGCCTGCCCCCCCGCTTCGGTACCGCACTTCACCCTAAAGGCAGAAAGCGCCCACCGAAAAACAGCCAGTCGGCCCAGAACACCTGGTGCAACAGCACAATCGCCCAGAACAGCAGTTGGTACGAAAACTTGCGCGTCTTATGCCGGAACAGCTGCTGCGCCAGCAACGCACCCGGCCAGCCACCCAGCAGCTCGCTGGCATGCAGCACTTTCTCGGGCGTGCGCCAGGCCTGCTGACGTGCCTGGTGTTTGTCCTGCCAGTACAGCATGACGCTGACCAGGCTCATCGCCGGGTACAGCGCCAATGGCCACCAGGCCTGGTCGAGCCAGGCCATGCGAGCCGCGCCCAGCCCTGGCAGCACGCACAACACGGCCAGCACCAGCAGTTTCAGGCGCAGGTTGCGTACCCCGTCCAGCGGCGCGGCACGCCGCAGCTCAGCCATGAACCGAGGTCCAGTTGACCCAGCCGAACTGCCAGGTAGCCAGGATGAACAGGCCGAACACGATGCGATACCAGGCAAACGCGGCATAGCTGTGGTTGGCAATGAACTTGAGCAGCGCACGCACGGCGATCATGGCGAAAATGAACGACGTGACGAAACCGATGGCGAACACCGGCAAGTCATCCGGTTGGAACAGGTGGCGGTACTTGTAGCCCGAATACACGGCCGCGCCGACCATGGTCGGCATGGCGAGAAAGAACGAGAACTCGGTGGCCGCTTTGCGCGACAGACCGAACAGCAGCCCGCCGATGATGGTCGAGCCCGAACGCGATGTGCCGGGGATCATCGCCAGGCACTGCACGAAGCCTATTTTCAGCGCATGGCTCCAACGCATGTCGTCGACATGGTCAACTTCTACCCGATGCGTGCGCCGCTCGGCCCACAACATGATCACCCCACCCACCACCAGCGCTGCCGCCACGGTGACCGGGTTGAACAGGTACTCGTGGATCAGGTCGGCGAACAGTACGCCCAGTACAACCGCAGGCAGGAATGCCAAAAACAGGTTACCGGTAAAGCGCCGTGCCTTGGGTTGGCTGCGCAAGCCGAAAACCACTTCGCAGATCCTGCTGCGAAACTCCCACATCACGGCCAGGATCGCAGCCAGCTGGATGATGATGTTGAAAGCCATGGCCCGTTCACCGCCAAAACCGATCACGTCGGCGACGATGATCTGGTGGCCGGTACTGGAAATAGGCAGGAACTCCGTCAGCCCCTCTACTACGCCCAAGATGATTGCCTGGAAGGCAGTCCAAAAATCCATCATTCCCCCGGTGGAGCGCTGCTCGCAGCAGGCTCCTTGTTCTTGATCTATTGACGATTGCCGCACGCGGACCGGCTTTTTACAGCGACTGTTGGGACCAGCGCCAGTGGAAAAGTTCACGGCGGCTAAAGGTTTCATCTTGCGCGGCCGAAATCCTGTCAGAGCACCTTTGCAAATTCGTTACGCAACCTTCTGCAGACTGTGACAAAGATAGCACTTAGCCATTAGTCGAGTGGGGCGTGGCTGCAAACCGTGCTTGGATGCAGCTGAATAAAAAGAACAATGGGGGAGCGGCTGGATGAACACTTTGAGATCAATGTCGATCAGCCAACGCCTGTGGCTGATCCTGGTGGTGGCGGTGGCCATGCTGGTGGTGCTGGGGCTGCTGATGCTGCGCCAGATCCACGGCGACCTGTACCAGGCCAAGGCCGAAAAGACCCGCCATGTGGTGGAAACCGCTGCTGGGGTACTGGCCTATTACCAAGGGCTGGAAGCAGCCGGCACGCTCAGCCGTGAAGCCGCCCAGCAGCAAGCGCTGCAAGTTGTCCGGGGGCTGCGCTACGACCACGACGATTATTTCTGGATCAACGACCTGGGGCCGAAGATGATCATGCATCCGACCAACCCCAAGCTCGACGGCCAGGACCTGTCTGCCATCCGCGACCCCGACGGCTTTGCCGTGTTCAATGAGATGGTCGCCCTGGCGCGCCAGCACGACGCGGGCCCGGTCAACTACCGCTGGCCCAAGCCCGGGGCGAGCGAGCCGGTGGCCAAGACCTCCTACATACAGCTGTTCAAGCCATGGGGCTGGATCATCGGGTCGGGCGTGTACGTCGATGACGTGCAGGCCGAATTCGCCCGCCAGTTGCGCGATGCCTCGCTGGTAGGCCTGGGCATTGCCTTGCTGATGGCGCTGGTGGTGATGCTGATCGCCCGCAGCATTGCCCGCCCCCTTCAGGAAGCGGTGCAGGCCATGGGCAACATCGCCAGTGGTGAAAGTGACCTGACCCGGCGCCTGGACACCCATGGTCGCGACGAAATCACCCGCCTTGGTGAACACTTCAACCGCTTCAATGGCAAGCTGCAGGGCGTGGTCGGCCAATTGCAAGGGGCCGCCCATGCGCTGGCCCAGTCGGCCGGGCACGTGGGTGACAATGCCGGGGCCGCCGAGCAGCGCAGTGCCCAGCAGTCGTTGCAGATGGACCAGGTGGCTACCGCCGTGAACGAAGTGACCTACGCCGTGCAGGACGTGGCCAAGACGGCCGAACAGGCTGCCGGGGAAATGCACAGCGCCCAACTGCAGGTCACACAGGGCCAGCAAGCCATCCACGGCAGCCTGGCGCAGATCGACCGGCTGTCCCTGACCATCGACCAGGCTGTGCAAGTGATCCGCGACCTGGCCGGGCACAGCACGCGCATCGGTGGCGTGCTCGACGTGATCCGTTCGATTGCCGAGCAAACCAACCTGCTGGCGCTGAACGCCGCCATCGAGGCGGCCCGGGCCGGGGAGCAAGGCCGCGGCTTTGCCGTGGTCGCCGACGAGGTGCGCCTGCTGGCACAGCGCACCGCGCAGTCCACGGCCGAGATCCATACCATGATCGAGCACCTGCAAAGCCAGTCGGACGCCGCTGTGCGGGCAATCGACACCAGCAGCGAGGCCTCGCGCCAGACCGTCGAACAGGCCCGCGAGGCCGGCGCCAGCCTGGACGCCATCAACCAGGCGCTGAACAACCTCACCGCCTTGAATGCGTCCATTGCCAGTGCCACCCTGCAGCAGGCGCATGTGGTCGAAGAGATCAACCGCAACGTACTGGACACTGCCGGGCTGTCCCAGCAAACCGCCGATGCGGCGCGCCAGTCCAGCGATGCGGGGGTGGCCTTGGGTCAGTTGAGCGAAGAACTGGAGCAGTTACTGCGCCAGTTCCGCGTGTAGTACGGGCTGCCGGCGGGCGCGGCTACACCTTCGCCCGCCGAACAGCTACAATCGCGCCCCTTCCCCGCAGCCTCCAAGGATCGCCGATGTCCGGCCTTGAACTCATCGCCGCCGTCCTCGGCGTCATCGCTGTCTGGCTCACGGTCAAGCAGAACGCCTGGTGCTGGCCGATCGGCCTGGTCATGGTGCTGATCTATGGCTGGCTGTTCTATGTGGTGAAGCTGTATTCGGGCATGTTGCTGCAACTGGCCTACGCCCTCCTGCAACTGTACGGCTGGTGGCAATGGCAACGCCCCGACCGCGCTGAAGACGCCCGCCAGGTCTCGCGCTTGCAAGGCCCGGCGCTATTTGCCGGCCTGGCCGTCGGGGTGCTGCTGAGTGCCGCCCTGGGCGCGGCCATGGCCCACTGGACCGACGCCGCCATGCCGTGGCTGGACGCGACCCTGACCGGCTTCAGCCTGGTGGCACAACTGTGGATGGCGCAAAAGCGCCTGCAATGCTGGGTCCTCTGGGTGGTGGTCGACACCCTCTATGTCGGCCTGTACCTGCACCAGCAGCTGTATTTCACAGCAGGCTTGTTCGCCGTTTTGGCCCTCATAGCCGTACGCGGCTGGCTGGAATGGCGGCGAGACCCGGCATTGGTGCAGCCATGAGTACGAAAGTACTGGTGCTGTGCGGCCCCGAGTCCAGCGGCAAAAGCTGGCTCAGCGGGGTGATCCAGGCGCATTTTGGCGGTTTGGTGGTGGCCGAATACGTGCGTCACTTCATCGAGCAGGAGCGCCGCGATACCTGCTACGCCGATATCCCCAGCATTGCCCGTGGCCAGCTGGCATGGGAAGACCAGGCCCGCGAGCAGGCGCCCCCCTTGCTGATCCTCGACACCCACCTGCTCAGCAACATGCTCTGGAGCCATGCCCTGTTCGGCGACTGCCCGGCCTGGCTGGAACAGGCCCTGCTCGCCCGGCATTACGACCTGCATCTTTTGCTAAGCCCACAGGGCGTGGAATGGGTCGCCGACGGCCAGCGCAGCCAGCCGGACGTGCGCGATCGGCAACGCTTTTTCGAAGACAGCCGGGCCTGGTTGCAGCAGCATGGCCAGCCCCACCAGATAATTGAAGGGAGTTGGCCACAGCGTCAGTTGTTGGCCCTGGAAGCGGTGGCTAGGCTCCTTGATAGCGATAAGCCAGCCTGCCCTGCCGAGTGTTAAGCCACTGACACAGCCCCCTGCGGTACAACCCCCGAAACTAGGCGGCTGCTTCCACTAGCAGGGTGAGTGTCAAGCGGGTGAAACACCGCTGCGAAATCCCCCTTCCGGCGACGCCACAGCAGGCCCGCCCGGCCATGCCGGTGTGCAACTGTTTCACGGCTGACACACCACACCCCACCTGCGTCTTAGCTGTCATCGCCAAGCGCCTGATTTTCATACCAATTCAAAAAGCGGCACACCTTCTGCTCTGTCCTTCGCATCGCTGATCAGGCCCAGCGCTCAAAGAAGGAAGTGCCGTCGTGAGGAAAACAGCCAACCACCTTTATCACGCCTTGCTGATGGGCTGCGTACTGGGGTCACTGAGCCTGACGGCGCAGGCCGACAAGGGGATTATCACCATCACCCGCGACGTGCAGGTGCGCAACGCAACCGTGCCCCCCCTGCGGCCCGATCCCAATCCGACCACGGTCAACGCCAACCCCTCTGCCTATGTGCTCAAGCAGACCAACGAGCTGAGCGACGGCGACTTCGCCGCCATCAGCAGCGGCGCTGGCATCAGCAACATGATCACCCAGCAGACCAACAACCTGGGCGGCAACCTCGGCAACCAGAACCAGTTGCCCAACCTGGCCGGCGGCCGCGGTACCGGTGGTTCCGGTAACGGCATCGCCAACATGGTCAACTCCAGCGTGCAACGTGGCCTGGCGCCGCTGCAAATCCTGACCGGCGGGGGCAAGTGAGATGAAGTACATGCTGCTGATGCTGGCTGCGGTGTGCAGTGCGCCCGCCTTCGCCCAGTCCCCCGTTCCGGTCATCAACAACGCTGACATCGACAGTTCCGGCAGCCGCTACCAAGGCAACCTCAGCGTCAATCAGGCCGCCGGGGACCAGCAGCAGCAGGCCAATGCCCGCGCCATCGCCGTTGGCCCCGAGGCCAACGCCAGTACCCAGATCCGCCAACAGCTCAACACCCCCGCCGACCCGAGGATGGACGCCCGCGCGACCATTCAGGGCAACGCTTTCAGTAATGGCAGCGGCGCCCTGGGGGTGAATCAGAGCGCAGGCGCCAACACCCAGCAAGCCAATGCCATGCGCATCAGCATTGGCGCACAACCGCAAAGCATCGACGACAGCGTCCTCATGCAACAGAACGTGACGCTGCTCAACAACTCCGGAGCAACGGATATCCCAGCCGGCTATCGCCAGGTCACCACCAGTGACCAGGCCTTCACCGGTAGCCGTGGGGTGATCCAGTTGAACCAGAGTGCCGGGGTGGGAAACCGCATGGCCAACACCTTGAGCATCCGGGTCGCGGACTGACCCTTTCAGTTAAGAACGACACTTAACCTACTAGAGTACGGAGAATCACCATGAAACCCTCGATGGCAATCAAGCCTCTGGTTTTCGCAATTGCTGCGGTCATGGCTGTTGCTGTACAAGCTGGGCAAAACGACCGGCGCGGTGACTACCATAATGGCAACAATAATGGCCAGCACACGCCTCCTGCCACCAAGATCCCGGTGTATGCAACCGCCAATGCCTGGGACACTCAAACCAGTACCAACAACCGCATCACCAACCAAGGCACCATCAACGAAGCCGAGATGAGCGACTCGGGCACCGGCTCCAGCGGCAACGTCGGCATCAACGTCGCGGCCGGTAACGGCAACCAGCAGGACAACGCTGCAGCCATCGCCAACGCCGGCTCCGAATCGAGCCTGGACAACAGCTTCGTGTTCGGCATGGCCAACGCCACGGCCGACGTGGTGCAAACCAGCCGCAGCAACCGGGTAGACAACTACTCGACGCAATCGTCGGCGCTGATGAGCGGCTCGGCCAGCGGGGCTGAAGGCAACATCGGCATCAACGTGGCCGGTGGCGACCTCAACCAGCAGAAAAACACCATGGCCATCGCCAACACCGGCGCCCCATTGGGCAACGCCACGGCGACCGCCTCCGCCAACCAGTCCGGCCCAGGCCTGACGGTGAACAACAGCGCCGACCGCACCTACCGGGTAGACACGCTGACCTTCACCACTTCGGCCAGCGGCTCGAGCTCGCGTGATGGCACCTTCAACTCGAGCGACGACCGCAGCGCGTCGTCGAGCTTCAGCGTGGCCGGCTCGCAAAGCGCCAGCAACAGCGGCTCCAGCGGCTGGAACTCCAGTGGTTCGAGCAGCGCCAACGCCAGTGGCTCCAACAGTGCCAGCGCCAGCGGTTCCAACAGCTGGGGCATGAACGGTTCGGCCAGCGGTTCCAACAGCTCGTCCAGCAGTGCCAGCCTGAACGCCAGCCTGGCTGCAGCAGCCGACGCGACCCGCACGGTCACCACCGACGACGGCCGCCGCGAACGCTCGCGCACCAGCAGCTTCGATGGTTCGCTGAACGCCTCGCTGAACGCCTCGATCGACAAGTCGCACGAAAGTGCCTATGACTCGTCCTTCGAGAAGGCATTCGACTCGAACTACGACAAGTCGCACCAGTCCTCCTACGACAAATCGCGCGATTCTTCGTACACCAAGTCTCATGAGTCCTCGTACGAAAATGCTTCCGCCTCTGACTTCTCCAAGTCTGGCGAGCAATCGCATCAGTCCTCCAACGACGTCGCCAAGAGCTACAGCGAAAGCAGTGCTTACGACTTGAGCAATACCGTGTCCTTCCAAGTGCTGACCCCGACCGGCTGGGCCAACCCTGTTACCAACACTGCAACCCTTAGCGGTTCGGTCAACGGTGGCAGCGGCAACCTGGGCGTGAACGTGGCCGCCGGTGTAGGCAACCAGCAGAGCAACTCGCTGGCCATCTCCAACACCTCGTTCTAACGCTGCAACCAAGGCCCCCTTCGGGGGGCCTTTCTTCAACAGAACAAGAAGGCATCCGATCATGCGCATTATCGCCTTGGCGTTTTTGCTGTGCCTGGCCAGCGTGAGCGAAGCTGCACAAATGCCGCTGGCGGTATTGCCGGGCGGCGCCGTGGTGTTCAAACCCCTGCAAAGCGTGCGCGAGCGCAAGTTCGCCGACCTGGTGCAACAGAAAACCGACTTCAGCTGCGGTGCTGCTGCCCTGGCGACCATCCTGCGCCAGGCCTACTGGCTGGATGTGGACGAACACCAGATCATCGAAGGCATGCTGGCCCACGCCGACCAGGACCTGGTGCGCACCCAGGGCTTTTCGATGCTCGACATGAAGCGCTACGTGGAAAGCCTGGGCATGCGTGCCCGCGGCTACCGTGTAGCGCCCGATACCCTGCACAGCGTGCGCATTCCGGTGGTGGTGTTGATGGATGTGCGTGGCTACAAGCACTTCGTGGTCATGCAGAAAGTCGACAAGGGCTGGGTGTATGTCGGTGACCCGGTGCTGGGCCACAGGCGCTACAAGGTAGACGACTTCCTCAAGGGCTGGAACGGCATCATCTTCGCCGTGATCGGCCAGGGTTATGACAAGAACAATGTCTTGCTCGACCCGCCTCTGCCGCTGACCGCCAAGGGTCGAGTGAACAACTTCACCCCGGTGCAGGACGCAGAGCTGCTGGACTTTGGCTTCATCAAAAGCGACTTCTTCTAACGAAACGTCCAATGATAAGGAGCATGACGCTCCCGGGAGCCCGCCATGAACAACCCCTTCCTGCTGGCATTGGCCTGCCTGGCTGCCAGCCTGCCGGTTCATGCAGAAACGTTCAAACCCATCGAATTGAAGGACCAGGAACTGGCAACTTTGCGTGGTCGCTACGTGATGCCGGGGCGCATCGTGAGCTTCGGCATCGTCATGAGCAGCACCTGGCAAAATGCCAAAGGCGACGTGATTGGCGCCAGCAGCAGCCTGCAGGTGCAAGCGTCGACAATCAAGCCACAATTCTACGTGTCGACGATCAATGAAAAAGGCACCGGCAGCGCGGCTGGGGCGGCCGCTGCGCCCGGGACCGGCAGCGTGACCGGCGGTGCCGGGCTGGCCACCAGCGAGGGCGTCACCCAGGTAGTGCGCGCCGCCGGTGATAACAACGGCGCATACAACAACGTCGACATCAACGTCACCAAGGCCAACCAGGCACCGGTGGTGCAACAGCAGGGCCAGGCGCTGGCCGCAGGCCAGACCGTAAATGCAGAAAACGGCGCCGGTTCGCTGAGCGTATCGGCCAGCGGCGTGGGCGTGCAGCTGAACATCAACGCCAGCAACAACCAGGGCAGCAGCATGCAACGCCTGGCCCAGGGCGGCCTGATGCAGAACACCACGCTGCTGGGCAACGGCAACCTGGTCAGCAATGTCACCTCCCTCAATGTGGTCATGCGCGAGAGCGTGCCGACAGCGGCTTCGCTCAATGGCAGCCTCGATCAGCTCAAAGGCCTTCGCACTTTCGGATACTGATCTACGCTCAGTCTCATCAAAAGTAGTTGGAAGGGACGGCAACTCCATGCACCGATCTTTTACGCTCAAGGCTTTTGTTTGTCTGACTACCCTGGCCCCGGCCACATTGCTGTATGCCGCTGCCGACCCGCAGGTCGAGGCACTGAAGCAGGAACTGACCGAACTCAAGCGCCGGTATGAGGCCCAGCAGCAAGCGTTGATGGTGCTGGAACAACGCGTGCGCCAGGTTGAAGAAGCCCCGGCGGCGGCCCCACCCAAACGCCTGGTCAAGTCGCCTGCCGAAGGCGTGAAGGGTGGCCAGACGGTAGCGTCCGGCGCCCCTGGCACCACCGGCAGTTCCTATGGCCAGGCCCTGACTGCCGACTCGGAGCCGGCGCAGAGCGTGTCCAACCTGTATGACGAGGCCAGCGGCTTCTTCGGTGGCGGCAAGTTCAGCTTCGAGACCGGCCTGACCTATACCCACTACGACACCCGTGCACTGACCCTCAACGGGTTCCTGGCGCTGGACTCGATTTTCCTGGGCAGCATCAACCTCGACCGCATCAAGGCCGACAACTGGACCTTGGACATGACCGCGCGCTACAACCTGGCGCAACGTTGGCAGTTCGACATCAACGTGCCGGTGGTGTACCGCGAATCCACCTACTCGTCCGGCGGTGCCGGCGGCTCGGGCGCGGCCACCTCCGATGCCACCGTCACGCGTGACCCGGAAATCGGCGATATCAACGTTGGCGTGGCCTACAAGTTCCTCGACGAAGACGAAACCTGGCCGGATGCCGTGGCCACCCTGCGGGTCAAGGCGCCGACCGGCAAGGACCCCTATGGCATCAAGCTGCGCGAGGTGGACGGCAACAACAACCTGGCGGTACCGGACAGCCTGCCGACGGGCAACGGCGTGTGGTCGATCACCCCAGGCATCTCGCTGGTCAAGACCTTTGACCCGGCCGTGCTGTTCGGCAGCCTGTCCTACACCTACAACATGCAGGACTCGTTCAGCGACATCAGCCCGCAGGTCAACAGCAAGGTGCCGGGCGACGTCAAGCTTGGCGACTCCTGGCAAATCGGCGGGGGCATCGCGTTCGCGCTCAACGAGAAGATGAGCATGTCGTTCTCGGTGTCGGACCAGTTTGCCCGCAAGAGCAAGATCAAACCGGATGGCGGTGACTGGCAGTCGATTTCCAACAGTGACTACAACGCCGCCAACTTCAACATCGGCCTGACCTTCGCCGCCAGCAACAACCTCACCATCGTGCCCAACTTGTCCATTGGCCTGACCGACGACGCCCCGGACTTTTCCTTCAGTCTGAAATTCCCCTACTACTTCTGAACCTCGCCATCAGCCGGGCCCGCGACTACGGGCCCGGCTTTTGGTAACCACCCTTGTAGCGCCCGCCTTCCCGCCCGCCCGCCTGTTATCATTAAGCACAGTTTCATGACGATTCAATGGCAAAAGGGAAGTTTTTGTGAAGAACCTGTCCGACCACCCACAGGCCCGGCTTGCCGCTCTGGCAGGCCTGCTGTTGGTGATCCCACTGGGTGCGCGCGCCATGCTGGGTTGGTCCAACCCACTGGGCTACCTGTCAGACCTCGCCATTGGCAGCCTGCTACTGTTACTGCTGCAGCGCCGCCCGTGGTGGCTGGCGCTGCCGGTGTTGCTGGCCTGGGCGGCCCTGTGGGTCGCCTCGGCCGAACTGGTCAGCGCGGTGGGCCGCTTGCCCACCAGCGCCGACCTGGCCTACCTGGCCGACCCGCAGTTCATGGAAAACTCCACCGGCGGCGGCCTGGCCCATGCCTGGCTGCCCTGGCTGATGGGTGGCGGCCTGCTGGCCTGGCTGGTGCTTGCCTGGCGCGGCCGTGCGCAGCGCGGCCTGGCGCTGCCGCGCAAGGCCTGGGCCATCCCGGTCGTGCTGTTCGGCGCCCACTGGGGCAGCCAGCAACTGGCCCCTTCCGATGCCGACCAATGGCGGCAATACAACCTGGGCCATCAATTGCTGTCTGCCGGGGTGGGCCAGGTACAGCGCCAGGCCGATGAGTGGCTGGGCACTTCCAAGCCCTTCACCCCCCTGCCCAGCACCGGCCTGACGCAATCCGACCTGCACGGGCAACGCCTGCTGGACGGCCCGGGCCGTGCGCGCAATTTGCTGGTGATCACCCTGGAAGGCATCCCCGGCGCTTACCTGCGGCCCAACCGTCAGGCGTTGAACAGCCCCTTCGACGAAGAGCTCATGCCCAAGCTCAGCAGGTGGGCCGAGCGCGGCATGAATACCCCGGACTACGTACTGCACACCCACCAGACCATTCGTGGGCTGTACGCCATGCTGTGTGGCGACTACGACAAGCTGGCCAACGGCACCCCCAAGGGCGTTGAGCTGCTGACCCAGAACGAACGTAACCAGGCCTGCCTGCCGGCGCAGTTGCGCCAGGCCGGGTTCACCACCCATTACCTCCAAGGTGCGGGCCTGCGCTTCATGGCCAAGGACCGCATCATGCCGCATGTCGGTTTCGAGGCTGTGCATGGCCTGGAGTGGTTTGCCAACAAGAACTACCTGGACTTCCCCTGGGGCAAGGATGACCGCGCATTCTTCGAGGGCGCATTGAGCTACGTGGGCCATTTGCAGCAGCAGGACAAACCCTGGATGCTCACGTTGCTGACCGTCGGTACCCACCAGCCCTATTCCGCGCCGGCGGAGTACCTCGAACGGTTCGACACGCCGAAACAGGCGGCAGTGGCCTACCTGGACGACGCGGTTGCGGCGTTCCTCGACAGCCTCGAACGCCAGGGTGTACTCAAGGACACGCTGGTGGTGCTGACCTCCGACGAGTCGCATGGCATCGACGGTGTGCGCCTGGCGTCCTCCTGGGGCTTCAACCTGACCCTGGCCCCGGAGCAGGCCCAATTGCCACGGCTCAAGCAAGGGACTTATGGCCACATCGACCTTGCCGCTTCACTGCTCGACTACTTCTCGCTGCCGATCCCCATGGCCCTGGGCGGTCGCTCGCTGTACCGCGACTACGACACCGGCCGCGAAATGATCGCCTACACCAACGGCATGCTGCGCTACCACAACGGCCAAGGGGTGTTTACCGAGTGCGATTTTCAACAACGGTGCCGGCGTTACGCCAGTGAGGGCTTCATCGCCGGGCAGGCCCGCTACCTTGGCAGCGGCGATAACCTGCTCGGGCAGCAGATCGGTGCCTTGGCCGGCGTGCTCGACCAGTCGCTGCTGCAGACGCCGCTGAACCTGCGCTACCAGTTTGGCGGCCCTGCGCCGATCAGGCTGCGCAAGCGCATTCAGGATGATTGGGCCGACAACCTGATCGGTGCCCAGTACCTGGAAATGCCAGGGGGCTCGCGTACCCGGGTACGCATCAAGGTCCGCTCGCTGGACCCAAGGCACGTGGCCTATATCCAGCTCAAGGCCAAGCAACTGGAACAGGACGTACCGCTGGGCCTGCCTGCCGAGGTGCAAGTCACCACCGATCAGCCACTGGAGATGGACTTCCGCTTCGACAACCCGACCGATCGCAAGGCGTTTTCCTTCCACTTGCTGGGTTATGGCGGCGGCCAGGTGGAAGTCAGCGACTTCAGCGTGATAACCGCGCTGCCTGGCGATGAAGAGGCAGCCGAGGAACTGGGTGACGAGCCTATCGCCCATTCTGGCTGAACAGGCGACAGCTCTGCGGTGCGTGGCACCGCCTACGCGGGTGTGCGCGGCGGTTTAACCGCGCACACCCAGCATTCCGCGTTCGACAATGAAATCGATCACTGCCTGTAGCCCCTCGCCTTTCTTCAGGTTGCTGAAGGTCCATGGGCGCTGTGGGCGCATGCGCTGGGTATCGCGCTCCATCACCTCCAGCGAAGCCCCCACATACGGTGCCAGGTCGGTCTTGTTGATCACCAGGAAGTCGGACTTGGTGATGCCCGGGCCACCCTTGCGCGGAATCTTCTCGCCCTCGGCTACGTCGATCACGTAGATGGTCAGGTCGGCCAGCTCCGGGCTGAATGTGGCGCTGAGGTTGTCACCGCCGCTTTCCACGAAAATGACTTCGAGGTTGCCGAACTTGCGCGCCAGCGCCTCGACCGCCGCCAGGTTCATGGAGGCGTCTTCGCGAATCGCCGTGTGCGGGCAGCCGCCGGTTTCCACCCCGACGATGCGCTCCGGCTCCAGCGCGCCGGCTTCGGTGAGGATGCGCTGGTCTTCCTTGGTGTAGATGTCGTTGGTGACCACGGCAATCTGGTAGTGATCGCGCATGGCTTTGCACAGGGCTTCGAGCAGTGCGGTCTTGCCGGAGCCGACCGGGCCGCCGACACCGACGCGCAGGGGTTGTTGATAGCTATGCATGCAGGCAGTCCTCAGGAACGGAACAAACGGGTGTATTGGGTTTCGTGACGCGATGAGGCAATGGCCAGCAACGGCAGGCCACCCCCGAGCTGGTCGTCGCCCAGGGTCAGGGCCTGGTCGATGGCTGCGGGCAAATCGGTGGCCAGGTCACGCAGCAGGGTCTGGGCCGCCTGCTGGCCGAACGGCACCAACTTGACGCCGGCCATGACCGCGCCCTCCAGCCAGGCAAAGCCATGCCCCAGGGCCAATTGGCGCAAGGGGATGGCCCAGTGCACAGCCAACCAGGCCATGCCGCCCAACTGGGTCAGCTCGAGGCTGGTACGCCACGCCGGCGCCTGGCCCAGCTGCCAGCCGTCGAGTAGCCGTGCCAGGGCCGCCCCGCGCTGTTGTTCTTCCAGGCGCAGCTCGGCGGTTTCACGGTTGGCCAGCAAAAAGCGGCTCCAATGAGAGAAGGCCTGCGCATCCTCGGCCTGGCAGGCCTGGTACAAGCGGGCGAGCACCGGCCAGTCCAGGCCGACCAGGGTGTCGTGCAACTGCTCACGCTGCCACGCAGTGAACCCGTGCACATCCCTTACCCAGCCCGCCTCCACGGCCCACTCCAGGCCCTGTGAATAGGTGAAGCCACCTACCGGCAAGCCTGGGCTGGCCAGTTGCAGCAGGCGCAGCAACGCCAGATCGCTGTCCATCAGCCGGCCAGTACCAGCGCGGCGCCGGCCAGCAGGCCACCGCCGAAAGCTTTTTGCAAGCCAGCATGGCGGCGCAGCAGGCAACCGACCGCAAAGCCGGCGGCCAGCAACAGCCCGCTGACCGTGACAAAGCCGGCGCTGAACTGCCAGAACGCACTTGGCGTGGCCTCGACGCCATGCGCCCAGCCATGGAACAGCGCGAACACCGGCATCGCCAAGGCCAGCAGCTGTTGCCGGCCAGGCAGCAGCACGGCACCTGCGGCCACCAGCAGCGACACAGCGATCAGCGTTTCCATGCCCAGCACGTCCCCGAACAGATGCCCACATACCGCCCCGCCGAACATCGCGGCCAGGGTCGCCAGTGGCAAGGTCAGGTTGCGCCGGGTCAGCGCCGCCAGTACGCCGGTGCCCAGCAGCATCAGCAGGTGGTCGAGCCCGGTCAGCGGGTGCAGAAGGCCGTCATGCAAGGGGTTGCTGTCATGCCCGGGGTGGGCGAAAGCCGGCACGGCCAACATCAGCAGAAACAGGGCGAAAGTCTTTTTCATCGGTTGCTCCAGGGCAGTTCAGGAATGGGCAGGCAAGCGCACGAACGGGTGATCGTGGCCGTGAGCGTGGCTGTGGCTGTGGCTGTGTGGCGCACTTTGGTAGGCACCCGCTTCGGGCTCGAACGGGGCCTGCTCGGCCTCGACAGTCAGGCCCAGGCCACGCAGCATCTCGTCCAGCACATGGTCGTGCTGGAAGCGCAACAGGCCGGGCTCGATCTGCAGCGGGACATGGCGGTTGCCCAGGTGGTAGGCCGCGCGCGCCAGCAGGTGCGGGTCGTCACAGCGCACGGTGGACACCGCCTCGGGCGCTGCCAGCACGCGGATCAGCTGGATGCCCTCGGCATCGGCCAACAGCTCGCCGCCACGCAGCAGGTGGCCACGCTCCAGCATCAGGCCGGCTTCGCGACCATCGTCCAGCGTCACCCGCAGGCGGCTCTTGATGCGGCTGTCCACATCGAGGGTGACGGTACCCGTGACAGCACGTGCGCCGGGTTCGGTAATCCGCTGGGTCAAGACAATCATCGGTGCTCCTTCAGAACAGGAAATAGCGCTGGGCCAGCGGCAGTTCACTGGCCGGTTCGCAGACCAGCAGCTCGCCATCGGCACGCACCTGGTAGGTTTGCGCGTCGACCTCGATCAGCGGTTGCAGGGTGTTGTGGACCATGTCCGGCTTGCGCACCCGGCGGCACCCGTCCACCACGCCGATCAGGCTGCGCAGGTTCAATTGCTCGACCAGGCCACGGTCCATGGCGGCCTTGGGCAGGAAGGTCATGCGCGTGGCATGGCGGGCTGCGCCCAACGCGCCGAACATCGGGCGGTAATGCACCGGCTGGGGCGTAGGGATGGACCCGTTGATATCGCCCATGGGCGCGGTGACGATCATGCCGCCCTTCAGTACCAAGGCGGGCTTCACCGCGAAAAATGCCGGCGACCACAGCACCAGGTCTGCCAGCTTGCCCACTTCGACCGAGCCCACCTCGTGGCCGATGCCATGGGTGAGCGCCGGGTTGATGGTGTATTTGGCGATGTAGCGCTTGACCCGGAAGTTGTCGCTGTAGTGGGTATCCGGTGCCAGTGGGCCACGGCGCAGCTTCATCTGGTGCGCCACCTGCCAGGTGCGCAGCACCACCTCGCCCACCCGGCCCATGGCCTGGGAGTCGGACGAGGTCATGGCGAAAGCGCCCATGTCGTGGAGGATGTCCTCGGCAGCGATGGTCTCACGGCGGATGCGCGACTCGGCAAACGCCACGTCCTCGGCAATGCTTGGGTCCAGGTGGTGGCAGACCATGAGCATGTCCAGGTGCTCGTCCACCGTGTTGATGGTGTACGGCAGTGTCGGGTTGGTCGAGGAAGGCAGCACGTTGGCCTGCCCGGCCGCACGGATGATGTCGGGGGCATGGCCGCCACCGGCACCTTCGGTGTGGAAGGTGTGGATGGTGCGGTCACCGATCGCCGCCAGCGTGTCTTCGATACAGCCCGATTCGTTGAGTGTGTCGGTATGGATCGCCACCTGGATATCCATTTCTTCGGCTACGCCCAGGCAACAGTCGATGGCCGCCGGTGTCGAGCCCCAGTCCTCGTGCAGCTTGAGCCCGACCGCCCCGGCAGCGATCTGCTCGCGCAACGCTTCAGGGCGCGAGGCGTTGCCCTTGCCCAGCAAACCGATGTTGATCGGCAGGCTGTCGGCAGCCTGCAGCATGCGCGCCAGGTACCACGGGCCCGGGGTGCAGGTGGTGGCGTTGGTTCCGGTAGCCGGGCCAGTGCCGCCACCGATGAAGGTGGTTACGCCGCTGTTGAGCGCCTCGTCCACCTGCTGCGGGCAGATGAAATGGATGTGCGAGTCGACCCCCCCGGCAGTGACGATCTTGCCCTCGGCGGCGATCACTTCGGTGCCTGGCCCTACGGGTATGTTGACGCCGGGTTGCACGTCGGGGTTGCCGGCCTTGCCGATCACGGCAATACGCCCGTGCTTGATGCCGATATCGGCCTTGACGATACCCCAGTGGTCGATGATCAACGCGTTGGTCAACACCAGGTCCATGGCCTCGGCGGCCAGCATCTGGCCCTGCCCCATGCCATCGCGGATGACCTTGCCGCCGCCGAACTTCACTTCTTCGCCGTAAACGGTGTAGTCCTTCTCTACTTCGACCCACAACGCCGTGTCGGCCAAGCGCACACGGTCACCCACGGTAGGGCCGAACATGTCGGCATAGGCCTGGCGGGAAATTCGGCTCATGCCCTGCCCTCCAGTGCGCCCATCACCTTGCCCTGAAAGCCGTAGACTTCGCGCTTGCCAGCGTAGGCCACCAGTTGCACGGTACGGGCCTGGCCCGGCTCGAAGCGCACGGCAGTGCCGGCCGGGATATCCAGGCGAAAGCCCAGGGTTGGCCCGCGCTCGAACACCAGCGCCTCGTTGACTTCGTAGAAGTGGTAATGCGAGCCGACCTGCACCGGGCGGTCGCCATGGTTGGCTACGCTGACACTGACCGTGGCGCGGCCACTGTTCAATTCGATGTCGCCAGCGGCGACCTGGATTTCACCTGGGATCATGCGGCGTTCCTCGGCAGGTTCAGACGATCGGGTCATGCACGGTCACCAACTTGGTGCCATCCGGAAAGGTCGCTTCGACCTGTACGTCGTGAAGCATCTCGGCGATGCCAGGCATGACCTGGTCACGGCTCAACACCTCGCGGCCCATGCTCATCAGCTCAGCGACGGTGCGCCCATCACGGGCCCCTTCCAGCACGGCGGCGCTGATCAGCGCTACGGCCTCCGGGTAGTTGAGTTTCAGGCCACGGGCCAGGCGCCGTTCTGCCAACAAGGCGGCAGTGAACAGCAGCAGTTTGTCTTTCTCTCTTGGGGTCAGCTCCATGGCGCTCTCTCAGGTGGCCCAGATACGTGGCGGGCAGGCTGGCAGGCCGAGAACGGCCGGGCGCAGCACATGCCACAGGCGTTGCAGGGTGCGTTGCAAATGTTGGTTGTCATGGTCGAGCAGGCGGATCACCAGCAGCGAACCGAGCAGCGTCGCGCCCGCAGGAGTGCCCAGCTCATCGAGCATGGGCCTTACCTGCTCCAGCAATGCCTGATCGGCCGGCGCGGCACAGAAGGTGGCTAACAGTGGGTGGCCACCGAGCTTGCCCAGCTGGCCGCCTTCGATACGCAGGCGCTCATGCAGGCCCGTTTCGCCGGCCAGGGTGATGTGCAACAGACTGTAGAGGGCACCCTGGTCGAACCGTTCGAGCATCACCGGGCGGCCCAGGCACAGCGTTTCCCAGGCCAGCAACCGGGCGCCGGGCTCAAGGGTGAAGTGGCTGGCGAGCCGGGCACGGGCACCGGAGAAGAAAATGCTGTCCTGAGGCAACCATTCCAGGGTGCTGCCAGCGGCCAGGTGGAAGCGCTGGGTCAGCCGTGCGGTCGGGCCTATGCTGCGGTAAAACTTGCTGGCACCGGGCATGGTCAGCAGGGCGTGGCTGCCAGCTTCCAGCTGAATGTCGAGCTCCAGGCGATCGCCGGCAACGATGCCACCCGGCGGGTGCAGTACATACACATGGCAGGGTGCACCTTCCGGGTAGAAGGGCCGCTGCACCAAAAGAGGTCCGAAATGTTTCCATGCACCAAGGCGGGTCGTGCCCGCACGCTGGACAAAGCGCAATTGCAGGTGGGCGCTCCAGCCTGCATCGTCTTGGTGTTGTTCGATCTGCTCCGCGAGCGACATCCTGCGGCCCCTGAAAACCGTGGCCTGCTGGCCGGTAAGAGGGTCAGCGGCGGGCGCCGGTTAGGGCGCACGGCCTGACCACTCGATCAAATTCGCAGGCTGGATATAGCAGGTTGCGGGCCAACTCCGCAGGTGAAGGCAGATGAATTATTTTTACCGGTCGCTCCGCCAGCGGGCACCGCCGCGGGGGCCGCACAAAGCGGGGGCGCACCCAGGCCCTGTTTCGGTGCTGCCATTGCGCACGCTGGTCGGCACTCAGTAGTCGAAACGGTCTACCGCACGGCGGCGTTCGTTGTCGTCACGCCGGTCGTAGATCGCCGTGGTCTGGATGTTGGCATGGTGTGCCAGCTTCTGTGCAATCGACAGGTCGTGCTCCTCGATCACCCGGGTGATGAACGCGCGGCGGAAGTCGTGCGGCATGATCTTGACCCCCACCTGCGCGCCGCGCTGGCGGGCGATGTAGTAGATGGCATGCTTGGTGATACGCGCCCGGGTGATGTGGTTGCCGCGGCGGATGCGGTTGAACAGGAACGGGTCATCTTCGGCACCGGCCGGCAGGGCCTGGCGACGCAGGTCGAGCCACGCCTGCAGCTTCTCGAACGCCCAAGGCGGCGCGTACTTGATCAACTGGTGGTTGCCCTTGCCCACCACTTGCAGGCTGCGCGCGGCGAAATCAACCTGGGCAAGGTCGATGTCGACCGATTCCGACTTGCGCATGCCTGTGCCATACAGCAAGGCAATGATCGCCGCATCGCGCACCCCTTGCGGCCGCGGGTCGGCAGCGCACACGTCCATCAGTTCGCGAATCAGGCTACGCCGCAGGTTGCGCCCGGGCGGCAGGCGGGTGCCGGTTGCCGGCTTGACCTCGCGGATGCGTAGCAACTGCTCGTGGTCGATCAGGCCCTGGCGCCAGGCCTCGTTCATCACCCCACGGATGGCGTTGACGTACAGCGAAGAGCTGTTCGGCGCGTAACCATCGGCCCGCAGGGCAGCCACCAGAGCGATCACATGGCCGGGCTCGAGCCGATGCCAGGGAACGTCGACGATATTGCAGTCGACGAACCCCAAGCGGTCGGCGGCGTCCTGAAGGATGTAGCGCATGGTTTGCTGGCTGGATGGGGCCAGGCGGGCCATGTACTGCAGCAGCGGATTTTTCGAGAGGTCGGACAAAACGTGAATCCTGTAGCGGGGCGTTGGCCGGCAGCACAGCGGGCCGACGCTGGAGCAAATCAAAACGGCATGCCAGCGAGTCTGCATGACAAACTAACGGTCGGGCCATTCTGGCCCAAGACAGTGCCATCACCTTGATATACAAGGACTTTGTATCAGGCATGGAAGGTGATCTTACCCCAATCGAGCCCCCTGAACGACCTTGGGCCTGCCTGCGCAGTGCCAGGTGCTGAACGCAGCGGTCAGGTACACTGCTGACCTTGCGGCCACCAGCCCGGGAACATCTGCTGCACCCTCGGCTCGGCGAAACGCTCATCGATCAATACCAGTACGCCACGGTCCTGGTCCCCCCGGATCACCCTCCCCGCTGCCTGGATCACTTTGCGCACCCCGGGGTAGAGATAGGCATAATCGAAACCCGCGCCAAATTGCCGACCCAGGCGCTGCTTGAACTGCTCGTTGACCGGGTTGACCTGGGGCAGCCCGAGCGTGGCGACGAAGGCGCCGATCAGGCGGGTGCCCGGCAAGTCCACCCCTTCACCGAACGCACCACCCAGCACGGCAAAGCCGATGCCTTGGCCGTCGGCGACAAAGCGGTCGAGGAACGCCTGCCGCGCCGCTTCGTCCATGCCCGGGGCCTGGGCCCACAATGGGATCTGCGCGTAGCGCTCGGCCAGCAGCCCGGCGACCTGCTGCAGGTACTCAAAACTGCTGAAGAACGCCAGGTAATTACCCGGCTGGCGCTCATACTGCCGGGCAATCAACTCGACGATCGGCGCCAGCGAAGCCTGGCGCTGCTGGTACCGGGTAGACACCTGGCTGGCAATGCGCACCTGCAGTTGTTCGGCACGAAACGGCGCTGCCACTTCCAGCCACGCCGTATCGGCCGGCATGCCCAGCAGGTCGCTGTAGAACTGCCGCGGGCTCAGCGTGGCAGAGAACAGGGTGACACTGCGCGCCGCGCGCATGCGCGGTGCCAGCAGCCGAGCCGGGGTGACATTGCGCAGGCACAAGGTCGCCAGCCGGCGCTTGCGCGGCCCTTGGCGCTGGCTGATATCGAACAGGAAATGCTCGTCGAACAGTTCGGCTACCCGGCTGAACTGCAAGGCCTGGTAGAAGAACTGCAGCACCTGCGGGTCGATGTGCGTGGGCGCCTGGTTCATCTGCTCCTGGATCAGCCCGATGCACTGCTGCAGGGCGCGCAACAGGTCATGCGGCAGCGCTTCGCTGGCCTGGTACGGTGCCCGTTGCTCCTTGTACAGGGCGTTCCACTGGCGGTTCAGGCGGTCCAGCGCACTGCCCAGCCCATGGGGTTTGCTTTGGCGCAACGCCAGCAACTGCCCCTGATCGAGGCTGGCGCTGTACATGCCCCGCCCGCGCTCGACCAGGTTGTGAGCCTCGTCGACCAGAACCGCGACCCGCCACTGGTTGAGCTGTGTCAGCCCGAACAGCAAGGCGTGGGCGTCGAAGTAATAGTTGTAATCGGCAACCAGAACGTCGGCCCAGCGGGCCATCTCCTGGCCCAGGTAGTAAGGGCACACCTGATGCGCCAAGGCCACTTCGCGCAGCTGGGTACGGTCCAGAATCGGCACGGCCGCAGCGGCCGTGCGCGCGGCCGGCAAGCGGTCGTAGAAGCCGGCCGCCAGCGGGCAGGACTCGCCATGGCAGGCTTTGTCCGGGTACTCGCAGGCTTTGTCGCGAGCGATCAGTTCCAGGGTGCGTAACCCAGGCTGGGTATCGCCCGTGGTGATCTGGCGCATGGCATCCAGGGCCAGCGCCCGGCCCGGGGTCTTGGCCGTGAGAAAGAACAGTTTGTCCAGTTGCTGGGGCACCATGGCTTTGAGCAACGGAAACAAGGTACCCAAGGTCTTGCCGATGCCGGTGCTGGCCTGGGCCATCAGGCAACGGCCAGTGCTCACCGCCTTGTACAGGGTTTCTGCCAGTTGCCGTTGGCCTTGGCGGAACGCTGGGTAGGGAAAGCGCAGCGCCTGAAGGCCGTGGTCACGTTCGCAAAGGCGCTGCTGCTGGAACTGGGCCCAGCCCAGAAAGCGCTGGCACTGGACCTGGAAGAATGCCTGCAACTCAGCGGCCGTGCAGTGCTCACTGAACAGGGTCTGGCTATCGCTGTCGACGTCCAGGTACACCAAAGCCACCTCGATGCTCGCCAGTTGCCGGGCCTGGCACATCAGCCAGCCGTACACCTTGGCCTGCGCCCAGTGCAGCTGGCGGTGGTTGGCCGGTTGCCGGGCCAGGTCGCCACGGTGGGTCTTGATCTCTTCCAGCCGGTTGCAGGCAGGGTCGTACCCGTCGGCACGCCCCCGCACCCGAAGGCCTTCAAACTGGCCCTCCAGGGTAATTTCCGACTCGTAGCCGGCCGCACGCCGGGCCACTACCCGCTGGTGGCCCTTGATGCCCTCCTGGGCGGTGGGCGACGGCGTGAAGCGCAGGTCGAGGTCGCCGACCTTGGCACTGAACTCGCACAAGGCACGCACCGCCACGCTGTAGCTCAAGCGGCGTCACTCCAACGCACATGGCAGACCGCGACGGGCAGGCCGTGCTCCTGGCAGAATGCCAGCCAGCGCAACTGGTTGTCCTGCAGGCGGTCACCGGGGCCTTTGACCTCGACCATGCGATAACGCCCCTGCTCGGGCCAGAACTGGATAAGGTCGGGCATGCCCGCACGGTTGCTGCGAATGTCCTGCAGCAGGCGCACGAAGCAGTGCTTCAACTGCGCAGCCGGCAGGCAGGCCAGGGCCTGCTGCAGCAGCGCCTCGCTGAGCATCGACCAGAACACGAACGGTGACTGCAGCCCGTGTTTGGCTGCATAGCAATCCAGGATCGCCTGGTGGTGGCTACCATCGTCGAGCCGCGCCAGGCATTGCTCGAACAGGGCACTACGGCGCTGCTGGAAGTCGCTGTCGTGCAGGTCCTGCGGCGCGGCCTGGAACGGGTTGAAGAACGCGCCAGGCACAGGGGCGAAGATCGCCTCCCAGCACAGCAGGCCAAACAGGCTGTTGAACAGCGTGTTCTCCACATAATAGGCTTGCCCGCCCTCGGCGGCCAGGTGCTGGCGCACGGCCTCTTCAACGCCTAGCGCGGCGTGCTTACGGGGCAATTCCAGTTCGATCAGTGCCAGCGGCGCCACGCGCTGGCGGCGCTGTGGCGGGCCACCGAGCTTGCGCGCCAGGCGTGGCAACATACGCTCCAGCGCCTGGACCTCCAGTGCATTGGCCGGTGCCGCTGCCAGTTGCAACGCCAGGGCATGGGCCTGCGGCCAACGTTCGCTGCGCTCCAGCACCCGCACCTGGCGAATACGCGCCTGGGCATGGCTGCACTGCGCATAAACCGCCATGGCCTGGTCCCAGTCACCCAGGCGCTCGCATTGCTGGCCCAGGGCGAACTGCAACCGCGCACGGCGCCGGGCCAGCCAAGGGTTGTCGCAGTGCAGGTGCTGTATTGCCGCGATTACCGACTGAGGGTGTTCGCCCTGCTCCAGGCGCTCGGCACACTCATGCAGCACCATGGCCAGGTCGATATCGGCGCGTTGCTGCAGGGCACGCGAATCGGCGCTGAAGGGCACCTGCTCGTAGCGCAGCAGCCCCAGGTCGGCAAGCACGAACTCTGACCAGTCCTGGTAGAGGTTGCCGAAGAACAGCAGCCGCATGCGGTCGCAGAGCGGTTGCAGGCACCACTGCAAGATGCGCAACTCACTGCCCGGGTACCACTCGGCCAGAGACCGGGCGGCCAGTTGCAGTGGCTGCAGCTGGGCCAGCAAGTCATGCTTGGCGGCACGCGGGCGGCTCAATTGGGCGGCGAAACAGCACGCCAGCTCGTCTTTGCGCAGCAAGGCGAACAGTTGCTCCAAGTGCAGTTGCTCGGGCTCGCGGACCCAGCCCAGGGCCTTGAGTGGCTGCAGGGCGAGTTCGGTGTCGCCTATTTCCTCATAGACGAGGCGGTCGCTGCGAAACAGTTCGCCCTTGCGCATCACCATGCGCACCATCAAGGCCTGGGCTGGCGCGCTCAGTTGGCCGAAGGCATGGATGAACGCCAGTTCCTGTTCATCGAGCAGGTCCTGGTAGCGCTGTTCGACCCACAGCAGTACCTGGCGGAAGTTGTGCAGGTAATAGAACGGGTCGTCGACGGAATGGGCAATCACGGGCTGGGTCAGGTAGCGGAAACAAGGCACTGGTTATACATACAGACCCAGGAGCCTGGCAAGTGCCGTGGGTCAGCTCGCCCCTGCAAGAACGGCCGCGATCGCGCCCTTGGGCATGCAGTGCCCTATGATTCAGCGGGGAACCGCCGTACCCGCCTGCGGCGAAGTTCCAGCGCCTGGGCCAGGCGCTGCACGGCTTGTTGCAGGTCGCCTGGGCAGTCGCCCAGCCACATCAGCGCCAGGTGCTGCCGGTAGCGGCCGTGCAAGCTGAACTGTTCCCCCGGCAATGCATGCAATGCGCAACCTGCCAAGGCCGTGGCAATGGCATCCCAGGCCAGCGGCTGCTCGAAGCGCACCCACAGCATGCGCCCGCCTTGCGGGGGCTCCAGCACCACCCGCTGGGCAAACTGGGCGGTCAGCGCGCAGGCGAGGTTTTGCGTGCGCTGCTGCAGGTTGCTGCGCAACGCCACCAGTTGCGCTTCGATATCGCCCTTGGCCAACAGGTGGGCCAGCGCCAGCAGCCGCAGCGGCGCAAGGCGGAACGCCCGCTCGCAGAACGCCTTGGCCAGGGCGGTATCCAGGCTCAGTACGTAGGCATACGGCGCTTCGGGCCCTACTGCAGCCTCGAACGCCCCCATGATCATCAACCTGCGCGGATCGACCCAATCGCGCAGGCGGGTCGCGGGTGGGCCGCCGTAGCAAAGCTCGCTGTCCAGGTCGTTCTCCAGCAGCCATACGCTGTGCTGGCTCAACAGCAGGCCAAGCTGCTGCTGGTAATGCAGGGAGACCAGCCGCCCTTGCGGCAGGCCAAGGCAGGACGGCATCACCAGCAGGCGGACCGGCTCGCAGCCCAACAGCCTGGCCACGGCCTGCAGGTCCGGGTTGCCACGTGGATCGGGTGGCACCTCCAACACCCGCATGCCAGCGCGCGCCAAAGCACGCAGCACGTGCCCGCAACAGGGCGACTGTACCAGCACCGTGGTGCCCCTTGGCAGGGCCAGCGCTGCAAGCAGCGTTTCCAGCAACGCCGGCACATCCGGGGCCAACTGAACGTCATCGGCCCGCCAGTACTGGCGCGAGCAACGGGTGTAACGCTCCGCCAGCGCGTCGCGCAGGCGCGCACTGCCCTGCACTTCCCAAGGGCCAGCGCCGCGCTCGCGCTGGCGGGCCAGGCGCCGCTCGTGGCTGAACAAGGCGCGCTCCAGCAACGGTTGTGCGGGCAGGGGCGCCTGCCGGGGCATGCCACCTTGCGGCAGGTCAGCCAGGCGAACGAAATAGCCCGAGCGTGGCAGGCAGTGCACGCGACCCTCCTCCTCCAGCAGGCTGTAGGCGCTCTGCACCGTTGCCAGCGATACCCGCAGCCGCCGCGACAGCTCACGCAAGGACGGCAGCCGGTTCGGACCACCAGCCGTCGCCTGGCCAATCAACGCTTCCAGGTAGCGGTAGACCCGCCGATAGGCGAACTCGCCGGCCGCTGTTCGCGCCATCAAGGTTGCCTCATGGGGCTGTGCCGCCGTTCAGCGGCCTGGCGCGGCAACAGCCGCAAGTGCGCGTCGCGGCGCGCCAACGCACTGAGCAGGCGCCACGCAGGTAGCGGCATCTTACCGCCGTAGACTGCCCGCAGTTGCGCCAGTGATAGCCCACTGGTGTTCACCAGCCAGGCTTTGACCGCCGCGGGGCAAGGTTTGCCTTGCATGGCCCGGTGCAGGTAAGGCAGCGCCACCAGCATGTCGGCATGGCGAGCGCGCAGAAAACGCTCGAGGTTCTTGCCCTGCCTGGCGAACGGTTTGCACAGCAGGCAGTCCAGTTGGGCCTGGCTGAGGCCATAGGCCTTGCCAAACTGCAGCACAGGTTCGTCGGCAGGCTTGCTGTCGCCCGGCGCCCCCGCCAGCCTCAAGGGCGGCCGGGTGGCCTGAGGCTCCAGGCTGCGCGCCCGCAGTTCCTGCAACTGGGCCAAGGCCAGTGGGTCGACGAACGCGGCCAACGGCGAGCAGGCCGTCTCGGCCGCCGCGAAGTGCCAGCCCAGCATGGCATCCAACTGCTGCCCGCCCAGCAACGGCGGCAGCAGGTCATCAATGGCTATCAGCCGCACCGGCCCTCCCTTGAGCGCGGCCCCCGCAGGCTGATCCGCCGGGTTGCCGGGCGCCAGCCCCGTGGCCCCTTGCAAGCGCGCCAGGCCCTCGGCCAGCGTCGACAGGCAATGGTGCGCCAGGTAAGGGCCACGTTGCCCCGCCAGGCGCTGGCTACGCAGCGCCCACGCCAGGTAGCGGCGGCGCTGCCCTGCGGGCAAGGCGGTGACCATTGCGTCGGCGGGCGCCTGAGCCTGCAGCGCGAAGCTTACGGCCGCCGCCAGTTCCAGGTGCAGGCGGCTACCCAGCAACGCTTCTGGCCTGGCATCGATCAGGTGGCCAAACATCAGCAGCGCTTCCCTGGTCGGCAACCAGCGCTCGGACGCCACACGGGGGCGGCAACTGAACGGCACCACTTCGCGCCCCTCGATCATTTGCAGTTGCACCCGCGGGTCATCCTGCATGAACAGCGCACTGAAGCCTCGATCGAGCCCTTGCAGCGTAGGGCTGCCGGCCACCGGCAAGCTCACCACCAGCACGCGCAGTTGAAAAGTAACCGGTGCACGCATGGCGATGCTCAACTGCGCAGCACGCAACATCGCCAGCAGCCGCGCACCCTGGCGGTCACTGCCTTGCAATACCTGCAGGCGAAAGGTGCCGATATATTCAGGCCCGCCTGCGGCTACCAATAAACGTTGTATCAACAACTGCAAGGAGGCCCGTTGCGCCTGTGACATGTGGGCGAGCAAGCGTTCGAGTACTTGCTGGTAGATATAATGCATTGCCTGGTCGTGAATAGCAGTCACGGATCACCTCACCACTTCAAGTCGCCGGCGCACGCCCAAGCAAGTTGTTCAGGCTTACACTGCGCCAGGCTTTTACAGAAGAAACTTCCTACAATTGAATAAAGTGACGTGAGCCTTCACTGTCGCCAGGCCATGGAGAAGAATTCACCCCTGCAATGCTCTGATTCAGGCCTAGCCGTACGCATCCCTTACTCCTTGCACAAAGTATCATTGCGCCATTATCGAGTGATGCGAAGCGAATTGAAGATACAGATCACGGTAAAAAAACCATTCAGCAAAGCGCCAAATTCACCTTGACCCTCTAAGCACGCACATGCAACCGCAAATGATTGGCGGCATGTTTCCATTGGCATTTAATTAATGAATTATATGTAGTCCGCTTCGTCTTTTATTGTAGGAATATTCCCACTTTAACGATGACGTTACTTTATTCCGCGCACAAAAAACCCGGGGCTGGCCCGGGTTCACCGTGAACTGCAGTGGTCAATGCTGCGCCATATCCAACACCACGCGCCCACCGCAGGGGCACTGGTCCATGTAGCGATGCGCCTCCACCACCTGCTCGAACGGGTACACCTTGATGATCTGCGGGGTCAGCAACTGGTCGGCGGTGAACTGGTTGATGTCACGCAAGGCACGCTGCAGCGCTACCTGGTCCTGGCTGATACCCAGTTCCGGCTTGCCAGTGAAGTTACCGATGCAGTGCACGTAGAACTGGATGTTTTTCTGGAAGGCCGCGCAGGCTGGGAACGGCGTCTGGTTGCCGCCTTGCAGGCCATACAGTACCAGGCTGCCCCGCGGTGCCAGCACATCGCCCAGCAACGACATCTGCGGCCCGCCCATGCCGTCCAGAACCATGTCCACGCCGCGCCCGTCAGTGTATTTGCCAACCTGCATCAACAGGTCCTGCTCTTCGGTGACGATCACCTTGTCGGCGCCCAGGCCCAGCAGGTAGTCACGCTGCTCGGCATCCTTGGTGGCGGCGAACACTTTAAGCCCCAGCGCCTTGCCCAACTGCACGAAAGCGGGGCCAGCACAGTGGCTGGCGTCGGTGACCAGGGCAGTCTGCCCGGCCTTGGCCCGGGCCAGGTCCACGTAGGCGAAATAGGCAATCAGCAGCGGCGTATAGTGCACGCTGGCCTCGATCGGGGTAAGCACCTGCGGATAGCGTGTGATCGCGGTCCGTGGCAGGACGATGACATCCCCGTATACCGGGTGGTCATTGGCGCTGGTAGCGGGAAAACTGGCAACCCGGTCACCCACGGCAATGTCTTCGATCCCTTCACCGACCGCCGTCACCACACCGGCCATCTCATGGCCGATACCGGCCGGCAAGCGTGCCTGCGAGGGCGCCAGGTTCTGCCGCCAGAGCACGTCATACCAGCTGACGCCAACCGCCTCGACGCGAATTTGCACTTCGTCGGCAGCGGGAGACGGTTCGGCCTGCTCCTCGCAACGGAGCACATCGGCAGCGCCGAACTTGTGGAAACGGATCATGCGGGACATCGCAAACCTCGCCTTTGTGAACCTCTAATTACCACTGACTCTATCCGGGCTTTTGCAGTTAGACCACCAGTGGTCATTAATAGTCGACATGCCTGTCATCGATTGGGCACCTGGCTTTCCGTGCAATTGGCTCCCGTAAAGCCGTGCAGGGTAACAGCCTTTGGCCTTAAGATTCACCCCTGCCCCCCTTCAGGCGAAGCGCACCGATGAATCGAAACGACCTGCGTCGTGTAGACCTCAACTTGCTGATTGTGTTCGAAACGCTGATGCACGAGCGCAGCGTGACCCGTGCAGCGGAAAAACTGTTCCTCGGCCAGCCGGCCATCAGCGCGGCCTTGTCGCGCCTGCGCAACCTGTTCGACGACCCGTTGTTCGTACGCACTGGCCGCAGCATGGAGCCCTCGGCACGGGCTCACGAGATCTTCGCGCTGTTGTCGCCCGCGCTGGATTCGATTTCCACCGCGGTCAGCCGCGCAGCCGAGTTCGACCCTGCCACCAGCAATGCCGTATTCCGCATCGGCCTGTCGGACGACGCCGAATTCGCCCTGCTGCCGCAACTGCTCAAGCGCATTCGCGCCGAGGCCCCTGGCATCGTGCTGGTGGTGCGCCGGGTGAACTACCTGCTGATGCCGACCCTGCTGGCCTCAGGGGAAATCTCGGTGGGCGTCAGCTACACCAGCGAACTGCCCGCCAACGCCAAGCGCAAGGTGCTGCGCCGCAGCGCGCCGAAACTGCTGCGCGCCGACAGCGTGCCTGGCAGCATCACCCTGGACGACTTCTGCGCGCGACCACACGCATTGGTGTCATTTGCCGGGGACTTGTCGGGCTTTATCGACGAGGCGCTGGACGAGCTGGGTCGCAAGCGCCACGTCGTGCTGGCGGTACCGCAATTCAACGGGTTGGGGAGCTTGCTGGCGGGGACCGATATCGTAGCGACGGTACCGGACTACACCGCCGATGCGCTGACGGCTGCCGGCGGGTTGCGGGCGGAGGACTTGCCGATACCGGTACGTAGTTTCGAGCTGCACATGGCCTGGCGTGGCGCGCAGGATAACGACCCGGCGGAGCGCTGGCTGCGGTCACGGATACAGATGTTTTTTGGGGATCCGGATAGTCTTTAGGGGCTTGGCGGATGCTTGTTAGCTGATCATTTCTGCGTTTTTCTAGCCTCGAATAGCTATTTACTTCAAGCTAATTGCTACATTTGGGGCATATTTGAGGGCATGCTTTGGATGGTTTGAAAAGGATGCCCTCAGTCTGACCTGGAACCTGGGGACGACGAAGCCCACGCCGACCGCAAGCTGCGCAGCCTGTGGCTGAAGACGCACAAGGAGGCCTTTGGCCATTTGTGTATCAGCTTGATCAGCGTGCTTGCCGATGAGGCGCATCGTGCGCATTTCGATGCTATGGGCAAGATGGGCGAACAAACCTTTGGCATACGTTATGAAACCGCGGCGATGCAGGCCGAGGCGCTGGCACAACGGCGTATCGCGCAGTACGGCGCTGGCTAGCTCAAAGTGACCGGGTTCCGGCGACGGAACCCTCAATCTCCAAAGCGTTGAAAAATCCAAGGCAATTGCTCGGGTTGGTAGCCGTTGATCTTTTCTCCCACCGAGATAAGCGCATTGTTGACGCTGCGTGGAGTAGTGCCCATTCCAGGTAGTTTTTCCGCCGTAACTCGACAGGCTTGGGCTTTGCTGAGCCCCTGGTCATAGTGAAGATCCCAGGCGAATAGCCCTCGAATCAACGGCGCAACGCTGGTGAGTGTCTTGAACAATTTATGCGCCTGTACAGGCTCGAATAAGTCGACAAAATCCGTGGCCGGCGACGGTTCGTCCAGCAAGCGTTGCAATCTGGCGTAATCGCCTTTTTCCATGGCCTGGGCTAAACGCCGCGCACGAATCATTCCTCTGCCGGAATAGGCGGCGTTCACGATTTCCCTTCTGGATGGCGCTGGAGTTTCGGAGTCAAACACCACAATTACACTATCGGTGACCCGTTTACCGTTGATGGTCACTTCATCCACGTCAGTGGTGAAGCTCCTGACACTGCGATTGGAAATGGGGATTGGAGACTGCCCGGGGCGATTATAGAACGTATGGACCTCAATCATCCGTGGCGGCTCATGGTCCTCGTCCATTCGGGCCTGTATGCCATGGTGCGAGAACTTTCCGCTGGTGATCCCCAGCTCTGCGCGCCCGGCAGAAGAATTGACGAACACCCACCACTGCCACATGTCTTCAAGGTCGTTCTCCACGGCTAGGTCGGCAAGCCGGAAGCCCTGAGTGAACTGCAACCTTGACCACACTTCATCAATCTGGCTTTCGAAGCGATTCATCGTGTCGCGCAACAACTGAGCCTGGTGTTCGTCATCAGCCTTATCAGCCGGGTCGTACTGCCACTGAAACGCGTCCAAAAGGATCGCAGCCCCCCTTACGCCTTCGACGGGCTCATCCATCATTTTGCCGGGGGTATCGATGGCCTGGGCTATTTGATCATGCAATTGAACGAGCATCCGGTGTGCATCCCCGGTTACCAAGCGCTCTTTGCGTTTTGCGAGCTCAATCCAGAACAGTTTGTCCCACCTGTCCTTTGTCTCGACTTCGTCATCCGTGTATTCGTCTGTTCGCATAAATCACACCATGCTGGGTGCTACCCAGGTTGGGATGGCCGATAAGTAACAGAGTGACTAACCTGCAACCAGCTAGCTCACTCAGGCTCCAAATTCGGGGCTTACAAGGGGTTTGCATACAGAAGGAGCGGACCAAGCCACGCCTTCTTCCTCACACCATCAACATGACGCGAGTCGAATACAGAGGTCCCTATGTTTGGTTTTTTCTCAGGCATCCAGAAAGAAATAAATCGCGGCTTTTACGGCCAGCTTGCCCGGCGTGATCAGGACGCTTTCTTGCAACATCTCTATGACAAAGGCTACTCAGTCCCAGAGATCAGCAAAGAAATGGCGGTCACTGCACCCAACATTTACAACCGCATCACCGCGCATCGGGGGCGCGGCCCACAAACCAATTGAGCCTGCCTGGCCGACTAGGTGAAACCACGGGCTTGCGCCTCGAAAGCAAGCCTGTATCCCGCGCGCTTGCGCGTTAACGCCTCAATCAGGCACGGCAAATGACTGGGCGCAGCCAAGCATCGCGGTTTCTGGTGCGCAACCACAGGTGCACCTGCGCGTGATCGGCGTGTTGTGGTTCTGCATCAACGGCAATCAGGCAGTTTCCAGCATCAATCGATTTACCCATCAAAATATCGCGCTTGATCAGGACCGTGTCGCCATCGCCCAGTAATTCGTAGCAACCGTCGAGGGTCGACACGAACCACTGGCACTGGAACCGGGTGATGCCCAAAGGCTCACCGGGTACTTGCGCGATAGTGCGGGTCACGTCACCCGCAACGCTGACCACCGAACCGCCCGCCGCAATGGCCCACAATTCCCCTCGCGGACCTTCTAGACCGGCAATCATATTGATGAACGCGCCGGCCTCCGTCGGCCAGGGTCCATCCATTCGCAGCCAGGTCCCGTCCACCGACCGACGCAGGATCAGGCCCGCATACCCCAGCGCGTATATCGCGTCTTGGGTCTGGACAATGTTGTTGACACCACCCAGCGTTCCGACAACGTGATCGTCGTATTCAAGACGAGCACCATCGCCCGACGTCCAACGATACAACCGGCGGCTGAACGTACCGATCAATAAGCCATCGCTCGCCCAACACAGGCATTCAACAAGCTCGATCTTCTGGCCATCCGGGGCCAGATAACCGAGCGTGCGGGAGTACCACCCATCGCGCGCGTTGAGCTGTGGATGGGGCGCAACCTGCCGCCATCCAGGCACTTGCCCAAGGTCGGTGTTGGTGACCAGCTCATCTTCGCTGGTAATCGCCCAGACTTGGCCGTCGCTATCACTGACGATGGCCTGAATGGCATCAGGCACCCAAACCTGTGGCTGCAGGCGCAAATGTTCGCCGTCCAATTCACCCCTGATAATCCAGGACGATGTATGACCGCTTTCGTCCGACACGTGCACGGCAAACCAGGGAACCCCGGCGGCCATTGTCAGATCGGCGAGCTGGTAGCGCTGGACGCCATGGGCGAGTGTTGATTCGTTTATGTTGTCGCTCATGTCACAGGTACCGGTTTTTGGGTCACCGTAGAAGGTAGGTCGTAGAACAAAGGCAACTCCCTGTCCATGGGCCAGCCGGCCGCCGTATAGAACTCACGCGCCTCAATCAGGAGCACCATGGCGACAGCGCGGCCGACGCTTTTCCGTTCATTCCACGTCATGAACCCCGCCTGCGCCAAGGCAAAGCCTTTAACGTTGAAACGTTTGAATTCATCCGAGTTGGCAAGGCCACTGTTCCTGACGGCCACATCCACACCCAGATCCGCAGTGGTATAGACGTGGGTCATCCACTCAAGCACATGCTCCAGGTACTCGCCGGTCGTTGGATTTTTCGCGGGCAGTGTCTGATCGCCACGCAGCAGTTTACGTGTGTGTTTCTGGGCGTCTGTGACAAATTTATGTTGCGATCCTCGGTTCTGCGAATCCTGCATGAACGTCGCGTAGCTCTGGTCAAGGCTGAAAGACTGCCCCCTGTGCAGTGACCCTCGCAGCGCCTTGTCGGGGATCAAGTGATCGGCATCGTAGCCTCGGTAAATACTCAACACCTTAGCGTTGGCCGCGGACTTGACCTGGGAAATGATTTTGTAGCCGCCCGCCAAGGTGGGCATGCGCAGCAGTTCACGCATCGCTTGCTTGGTGCTGGCATCGAGCGCGTCGGTGCGCCAGTCGAGCCCATTGATTTTATTGGCCAACGCTACCGTGGCCTCGATTTCCGCACGCAGCACGTCTGCCTGTAGCGGGTAGGCCGCTTCAATGACGCTGGGCCGCAGGTCCGATACGCTGTACGCCGGGTTGGACAGGATTCTGGAAATCACCTCGCGCGCTTCACGCTCACTCAGTGTGTGCCCGTCAGTGCGCGGGTAGGTAATGCCCGCGACGTCGAATGAGTCAACGAACGTGTGCTGTTGCGCTTGGTGCGCAGCGACGAACGCAGCCTGGGCAACCGCGTCCGAGGGGTCGCGCAATGCGGCCTCATAGGCGTTTCGCATCAGGGTCATGGCGGCAAAACTGCTATTCATCGGCAATGCCCTCCGCGCGCGCGTTCGACGCATTGCCCCGTACCAGATCATCGATGTGCTTGCCGAATGTCGATGGCCGTCCGTATCCACGCGCTTGCATCCACGCCAATAAATGATCGACGGTTGGCTCAAGCAGCGAGCGGGTGCGTATGCCGTGGTCTTGCACCAACACTTGCAAGCGAGGGCTGTGCGCATCGAGCACTGCCTCTATCTCTGCCGACGCCCAATTGCGCGTGTGCGGATGCAGGCCATCGGGGTCCAGCGCAAACCAACCGGAGTAGCTGCCCGGCTTGCCTGTTATCACCTCTACACCAATTTCAACCTGCCGGACAGCCGGTTTACCCGGCCACGTCAGGGGGTAAATCCGGCGTACCGTCTGAAACTGCCCATCGCGCAGGGAAGAGGCCAACATCAGTTTGGACATCAGGTCGTAGAGTTGCCGCTGCCTCGGGGTAAGCGCGGCCATCTTGGGGCTGTCGGCCGCCAGGCCGATGTCCAGAGGTACCAGTGCGCCGTGGGCACCGCTGCGGCCGCCGTCCGACACCGGATGTGCTTGATCGCCAGGCGCGGGATCATCATCGTGTTGCTCGGCCTCAGCCTGTGAAGGTGAACCGGCAGGCGCGCCCCACGTATTCAGCTCGACGGCGGGCTGCTGGGAAAACAGCGCGACCTCAGCGCCTTGCGCATCGACCGTTGGTGCATGGGGGCCCGCAATCGGCTGCGCGCCGCACTGATCATCAAACTCCGCCGCCCACGTGTGCACGAACGCGCGGTAGTCCGCCTCCCCGGCATCCGGCAAATGGGACAGGTGAGTCAGCGCATCGTCGAAGGCCATCAACAACGCATTGGCGCTGATCGTGTTCAGCCACGGGTTGTTCAGCACCTTATCTGCCTGGCGCCGTCCGGACTCGGTAAGGAACAGGCGCCCCTGAGCATCCAATGCAGCCCAACCCTTGTCGTTCGGTGCTGGCTCTAGCTCGTCCTGCCCCTCGCGCATCTCATACAGTTTTTGCAACGTGCCCATGGTGCTCGACGGCATCCAGCCAAATCGCCTGAACGCCTCTTGCAAGACCAGGTTAGTGCCCAAGTTTTGAGCAGGTGCCAGCAGCAAGTCCTCATGCTCGAGCAGGCAAGGTGTCGGTGAAACCACCGCGTCGATCAGTTGGTCGATCAAGGTGTGAGCGCTCTCTGTTCGGTCACTGCCCCACACGCGCCAGGCATCGCTGCCGCGCCGCACCATCAAGCGAGCCGGCACGAGGGTATCGTTCACTTTCAGGTTTATCGCGACGCCCAGCCGTTTACCGGGTAACCCCAGGGAGTCGCCGTGGCCCGCCAGTACCCTGAGCAAGGGCCCCTTGACCCGTCCGCCCCCGACAATACCGTGACGCATGTAGACCGAGCCGATGAGGTTATCCAGCACCCGCTGGGCAATGGCTCCATATGCCAAGCCCATATTCAAGGCTTGGCAAGCGCTGGCGGCTCGTTCGTCGGCGGTGGCGCCCAAGACCTGCACGCACCGGCCCTCCGCAAACGATCGGGCCATTTCGGGGGCGGTCAATGCATGAAACCTTACCCGACGCACCCGCTGGATATGCATGAACCACGGCGCGTCCTTGAGTACCTGGATCATGTGCCAGGCGATCGCTTCGCCTTGGGCATCATCGTCCGTCCCCAACACCAGCTCAGTGCATTGCAGTAAACGGCTACCGGTGTTGCGTAGCGACGTAGCGAGGTCGCTGCCCTCGCGCTCGCTCAATTGCCAGTGCGGTTTGAGCCCATCACGCCAATTGATCGCACCGGGGCCTGGAAGGTCACGAATATGCCCGCCACAGCCAAACACCTGAGTACCACCGGCTACCAGTTCTTGAATGATTTTCGCCTTGTGCAACGATTCGACAACCATCAGTGTGGCGGGACCAAGCTTGCACGCAGGCACCCGCGGGGCGCAGGTGAGCCGCTCACGCTCTGGCTCACGCACACCGGCCAGGCATCGCCCCACCACCGCAGAAGGCAAATCGTTGTTCGGGTCCATTGCCTGCTGGGAAAAAAACAGGTCCGAATGGCCAAACAAAATGAAGCTTTTCTGCGCACGACTGATCGCCACGTTGAGCAGGCGCCCATCGTCACGGTCGATAAAAACCCGCTCACGATGATTGGTGTCGGTACGACGGCTGGCGCGGCTTTCCCTATTCACGGCACTGAACAGCACCACAGGTTTCTCCGCTCCTTGAAGGGTATGAACCGTGCCGATGGTCAAGCGCTCACTCAGGTCAGCGTCACCAGGGTCGAGTTCTTCGCGCACCCGACGCTTTATCGCTTCGACCTGGCCTCGAAATGGCGTGACGACCGCGACAAGTTTTTCCAACCCTATCGGCTGCTCCGGGTGGCCTTCGACCCTGGCGGCCCACTTCGCCAGGCGCGGGCCGTGCTCTTTGAGCCAGTCCACGATGGCCTTGGCTTCTCCAGGGTTGGACCATGAGTCGCCTTTGCAGGGCTCATCGTTCGGGCCACCGGTCTGATAGAAACCAAGCGGCGGTAGCGGGAACGTTGCCTTCATGCGTTTGCGCAACTGCATTTCAGCTGCGCCCTCGAGCAAGGGCAACTCGGCATCCGCGAACAGCCCAGCCTGCGGGTTGGGCACTTTGGGTTCCAACTCTTTGCTGAGCAACACGCCCTCGGCGTCGCGGTCGTGATCGTGGTACAGCAAATCGATACACACATTGATGATCGACTCCGCGCAGCGGTAGTGCTCCCGCAAGAGCAAGCCGTCCCGTAGCCGTCCATCCGGCATGGCCTCGGCAAAGGATGCCCCAGTTGCGGCAAGCTTCATGATTGAACCCGTGGCGGAATCCGCGCCACGCACGAGCAAGGCGCCCAAAGACGACGGATCGGCCCAACGGTCCTGCACCTGGCGCGCATCGACCTCGGGTGTTATCGAAGACACGGGTGAGAGCTGCTTCAGATCGCCGACCACCACGGCTTTTTTAGCCAAGCTAAGCACCGGCACACCCAGCTCCGGCGCCGCTTGCCCCGCCTCATCGATAATCAGCAAATCCAGGAACGCGAACAGCGGCCTGCGGCCCTCTCCCAGTAACCGTGGGGCGCTATGCAAGGTGGCGACAATGCACGGGAACAGCATGGCTGCGCGCCTGAGTGCGTTCTTGCGGCTTCCAGGCTCGGGGGTTGCGATCACACTGGAAAGCCAACGCGCCTCCCAGTAACGCGCGGCCAACTGGAAAATAATCGGCCGCCACACCACGTCCAGCAATTTCTGCTGCTGCGCCTGGCGCGCCTCAGAGGTTGCGGCCACACGCAAATCCGCGAGGATGTCGATGGCCCAGGAAGATGCCCATGCCTCACTGGGAAAGCGCGCAGCCAGCTCACCGGGTTCGATCGACGCGTCGATATCAGCCTGGCGCTCGATTGCCGAGGCCAACCCACTGCGCAATACCTGGGTGAGCGTGTTCAAGTGCTCGCAGAGGGTCGGCGCCGTGGGCGTTGTCGAAGCACTCTTCTGCACGAGACGGATACAACGCGTGGCATCACTGACTTGGTGTTTTTGCTCAACGCTAAACAACGAATTGAATAGCTCTGGCAGTTCGCGGAAGGCATCTTCAAAGTGCCGCGCTAACGCAAGGGCTGCCGCAACCCCGTCTTCGTTCGATTGCTTGAGGCTGGAGGACCCGACGCCCAAGGTGTGCAACTGCTTTTGCCGAATCTCAAGCGTGGTGAACTTGCTGCGATGGGTTTTCCCCTTGGCCTTGGATGGTGCGCTGGCAGTGAAGCCCAATAGTGGCTTGCCCGTAGGGTCCAACCAACGACGTGCCAGGGCATGCTTCCTGCCTACGGCACCATTGAACGTGCCCATCACATTCTCGACACTCTGGTTGGTCGCCCCGCAGACAAACGTGACGGGGCAATATTCACGGTCATCGTAAGCCGCCAACACCCATTGGTTGGCGATCATCGCACGCAGCATGGCCGTCTTCCCGGTGCCCGGCGGCCCACTGACCGCTACTACCCCGACCTGCTCACCCAACCGGCCGAGGGCGTGCAATGCGCGGCGCTGCGACTCGTTCAACGGGTCTGCGCCGCGATTGACGTCTGGGTTGTCGAGGTGTGTGGCCTTATCGACCATTGCCACGTGCCGGATTGTCACCTGTGGCGCTGCCCTGCCGCCTGCCTGGACAGCCGAACGGTGTCGTCCGGCGCCTATGAGCTGCTCCAATGCGCCGATGGACGGCGCATTGGGGATCGCTTCATACACGTTAGCGAGCGCACGTGTTGCATAGCCAGGCTGTCGCGGCACCGCAACCCATTGCCCCGTGATCGGCGCCATTCCCGTCTCAACCCCATCCGCTTGGACGCGGGCGAACAAGGCAAAACAGGCTTCGACATAACCGCTCAAATTGGCGCTTTGGCTCAACGTCGCGAGAAATAGCTTGAGCTCGTCGCGATAGCAATCGAAGTGGCCAATGGCCGGCGGCAAGTCGTTGGCCGCCATCAATGGCTGTGGTTCAAGCCATTGGCGAACCACACGCGGCCGGCAATCGTTGGGGTCGCGTGGCAGGCATATTTGGTTTTTGTCGTTCAGGTCGAAAGGAAACCAGAACGCGATATTCAGCCGGTCGGGCTTGAGGCGTTTTTTTTTCGCGCCCGGCGCAGGCTTTTTATCCGGGTCGGGCCACGTGACCTGGACCTCATCGTTTGATGAAGTGGTTTGATGAAACACCAGCGCCATGGGAATGCGCGGATCGTCATCCAGCTCGTCCGCCTCCTGCTCGCCCTCTGCGTCGTCCTCTGACGCCTCAAGCGCCTGCGCTTGCTGTTTACGCCGGGCCTCTGCGGCACGCTCGGTGAGAATGCCCAGCGCCAGCGCCGGGCGCGTGCCGAAACCAAGATTGAAGTCGGGCCAGGCCAGTCTCGCGTAATTTTTCAACGGAATGCGAACATCGGTGGCTTGCAGGCCACCCAAGTCATCGGCAATCAGCGCTCTGTGCCAGTAGTCCAGCACATTCGCGGGCAAACTCGCGACGAGTCCTGCCTGAGGGTCCACCTCCAGCGGGCGCAGAACCTGTTCCTTGGAAACCGGTACAGCAGCAAAACCCTTGCGCAACCGCTTGCTCAAGTCCATGAGACGCCTAAACATTTATTACACCATATAAATCCGAACGGCATACGAAGAATGGCTCGTAGCGGTCAACAATGATGGCCCATTGCTTTGATCGCCGCAATTCAAGCCGGGTACGATCTCCCTGGAAGTGGTGTAACTCATCCTACGGCGCTATTGAGCGTCCTCCCCACCTATGCATGATCAGCAGAAACCAAGATTGACCACGTAAGGATTATTCCTTACCATTCAATCAACACGTCCAGGAGAACACTCATGCCTGCCATCCACGAAATCGCCACGTTGACCTCGAAGGGGCAGGTCACAGTGCCCAAGTCCGTTCGCCAGCTTTTGGGCCTCGACACGGGTGGCAAGATCGCATTCGACGTACGCGCGGGGGAAGTCGTGGTAAGCCGGGTAGAAACTATCCATGAAGACCCTGCCATCGGTGCATTCCTAGGTTTGTTGGAAGCTGATATCCGAAGCGGACGCAACCTCATCCCCCTGCCGGAAGACTTGGCGCAAACCATGCTCGCCAACGCAAACCACTGCGTAAACCTGGACGAAGAGATCGACGGTGAGGTCGCGATCTGATGGTGCGACACGGCTGGACACTGTTGTTCCATGAAGGTGTGACTTTACAGCTACGAAAATTGCAAGAAGCCGCCGCCCGAGCCGAGCAGAACGACCCGCAAGGTTTTGAAAGCAACGCCAACGTGAAGCTGTTTCGGGCATTGAGTCATCTCATCATGGAGGCTGTGCCTGCCGACCCGGGCCGGGATGAATTTCGCCAAGGCAACACGCTGGGCACCGCCTACCGACATTGGCGGCGAGCAAAGATCGGCAGGCGCTTTCGGCTGTTCTTTCGCTACGACTCAAGATCCAAGGTCATTGTCTATGCATGGGTCAACGACGAAAATACCCTACGGTCCGCAGGCAGCAAATCCGATCCATACGCCGTATTCGAGAAGATGCTGGGCCGCGGCAACCCTCCTGATGACTGGGATGCGCTAACTGCTGCTACGCGTAGCGACTGGGACGGGCCCAAAGCATAAGTTGCGCGACTGAGTAAGGGGTTGCACGTTCGATACAAACCCCACCCCTCGGTGCGTCCACTGTAATCCACTCGTAGCTCCTGCCAAAAGGGGTACATCTAAGGGTACAAAACCAATTCCCCATTCATAACCATTTGATTTATATGAATGGCCAAATGTTTTTTGGGGATCCAGACAGTCTTTAGGGGCGATGAATCCGGTTAATGGCTGAGCTTCAATACAAGAATCGACACATCGCTTGCACAGTTCTCACTACCTGGGCGATCACACAGCCCTAGGGGTTGCGCTGTCGCGCAGAGATCCCAATTCGTAAGCGCCTCTCGGGCTGTATGGGAGCGGGCGTGTCGAGGCGTCCAACCTCCGCGAATAATCCCACGCGGTGGCTGGCACCGGCTACGCCGGTATTCGCGGCGGTTCGACGCCTCGACATGCCCGCTCCCACAAGCCCCCGCTAAATCAATAAGTTGTGGGTTGTTATGTGAGAGGCGCCGAATCAGCCGCGTAGAGACCACCCATGAAGACCCTGCCATCAGTGCATTCCTGGGTTTGCTGGAGGCTGATATCCGAAGCGGACCCAACCTCACCACCCTACAGGAAGACTTGGCGCAAACCATGCTCGCCAACGCAAACCACTCCGTAAACCTGGAGGAAGATATCGACGGTGAGGTCGCGCTCTGATGGTGCGACATAGCTGGACACTGTTATTGCATGACGGTGTGACTCTACAGCTACGCAAATTGCAAGAAGCCGCCGCCCGGGCCGAGCAGAACGACCCGCAAGGTTTTGAGAGCAACCCTAACGATTATTCCGGATCAAAGCGTGCCGGGGTGGGGATTTGCCAGGCGGGCTTTCTGTCATCTTGAGTGTCGAAAGCGCGACGCGCCGCGCGGAATTCCTCAGCGTTTTCGACAACCCACATCCAAACTGGGGACATCCGTACCAACAGTTCCATCCCCAGCGGCGTCAGCTCATATTCGACGCGCGGCGGAATGTCCCCGAACTCCCGTCGAAGCAGTAATCCATCCCGTTGCATGGCGCGTAGCGTTTTGGTCAGCATTCGCTGGGTCACCCCGGTCATCTGCCTTTTTATCTCGACGTGGCGCATCGAGCCGTACACACCCAAGGCATGCAGGATGCCCAATGACCATCGGCTACCTGCGTGAGCGAGGACTTCCCGCCTGACGCCATCATCCTCTTCTCGGAGCGTTTGGCAGATAGCTTCTGCCTGGCTCAGAGCATCCTGATTAGCCATTTATTCCTCCCAGGTATCACGCGTGTGCCTTCTTACGAGTACGGCTTGGCCATGCCAGCATTCGCTCATGGTACAGGCCTTACACCTCAGGAGAAATCATGATCGAAACAACCCCGCTATCCCCTCAATCCATTCTGGTTCTCGGCGCCGGTGAACTGGGTCTCCCGGTGTTGCGCAATCTCGCGCGAGTGGCCAAACGCGCACCCGGCTCCCAAATTAGCGTTCTTCTCCGGGGCTCGACCATCAACACCCAGGTGCCGGAGAAAAAGGCCGAAATCGACGAGCTTCGGGGGCTGGGCATTCAGATGGTCACTGCGGATCTGGTGAACGACTCAATTGAACACCTAGCAGGCGTGTTCGCCGGGTTCGATACCGTCATAGGCTGTGCCGGCATGGTCGCGGGTCGGGAAACCCCCATGAAGTTGGCAACAGCAGCGCTGAGGTCGGGCGTGAAGCGCTACTTCCCGTGGCAGTTTGGTGTGGATTTCGAAGTGATCGGTCGGGGCAGCCCCCAGGATCTTTTCGATGCTCAACTCGACGTACGCGAGGCGCTTCGCGCGCAAGATAAAACTGAATGGGTAATTATCTCGACGGGCATGTTCACCAGCTTCCTTTTCGAGCCCGTGTTTGAAGTCGTCGATTTCGACAATGACACCGTTAACGCTCTCGGCGGTCTCGAAAACAGCGTGACGCTGACTACCCCAGACGACATCGGCGCTCTCACGGCGGAAATCGTCTTCTTCGAACCTCGCTTGCGCAACGAGATTGTCTATCTTGCAGGCGACACGGTTTCGTATGGGCAAGTCGCGCACATCCTCGAGCACGCGCTGGGTCGTCCTTTCAAAACCAACGTGTGGACTGTCCCGCACCTGATGGACGAATTGAGAAAAGACCCTACAAATCACATCAAAAAGTACCGTGCTGTATTCGCTCAAGGCAGAGGGGTGGCTTGGCCAAAAGCGGGAACCTTCAACGAACAGCAGGGGATTCCAGTAACCACCGCAGAGCAGTGGGCTCGGGCGAATCTTGCGAGCAAGTGAGCGCGACGACAGAAGCTGGCTTGCGAGAAACGCCTCGGCTCGACAGGGGATGCTGAACGACGAAAAGCCCAAGGCTATCCACACAGCACATCCGATCCCTGCGCCGTATTTGAGTAGGCCAGCCTGCGAAAACACGCCATACTCACGGCTTTACAACTCAGCCATGTGTGGGCAATGTCCGAACCCAGCCGTCCAGTCCCTTCCCTCTTTCGTCATTCACGCTGGCGAGAATGGCGTCAGCGGCTGGCGTTCTGGATCGGGGCGCTACTGGTAGGGCTGGTTGCACTGGCTTTTGCTTGGCTGGCCGACGAGGCCTTCGCTTCGTTCAAGCGCTTGGTGGTCCGGGCGCCCTGGGCTCCCCTGCTGCTAACCCCAGTAGGTTTCGCCCTGCTGGCCTATCTGACGCAACGCTGGTTTGAGAATGCCAAAGGCAGTGGTATTCCCCAAGTCATCGCTGCCCTGGAAATATCCTCTCGACGGCTGCGAGCCCGGTTACTCTCGCTCCCTGTGGCTGCCGCACGCATGAGCCTGACTTTGGGCGCGCTGCTGGTCGGAGGCTCGGTTGGCCGCGAAGGCCCCACCGTGCACATCGGCGCGGCTGTGCTCTATACCTTTGGCCGGCGCCTGGGCCTGCATGGCCGACGAACAATCGCAGGCCTGGTGCTCGCCGGCGGCGCAGCAGGTATCGCAGCGGCCTTCAATACCCCATTGGCAGGCATTGTGTTTGCCATCGAGGAATTGAGCCGCACGTTCGAGCAACGATTTAGCGGGCTGGTGCTCACTGCGGTACTGATCGGCGGCGCCGTCACCCTCGGCTTGATGGGGCATTACGCCTATTTTGGCGAAATCAGCGGTCGTGTGCCGACGGGCTGGGGCTGGAGCGTCGTACCGGCTTGTGCAGTGCTGGGTGGGCTGCTGGGTGGCTTTTACGCCAAGCTTGTGCTGCCAACCGACAAGGGATTGCTAGGCCGCCTATGTGCGGCACGCGGGCGTTACCCCGTGCGTTTCGCTGCGTTCTGTGGGCTGTTGCTGGCCACTTTGGGGCTCGTGTCTGGCAATCATGTATTTGGCACTGGGTACGAAGAAACACGCGCTTTGCTTGAAGGCCAGCCCATCACGGACTCAAGCTTTCTGCTGTGGAAGTTCTTGGCCAATGTCGTTTCCTACCTCTCCGGTATTCCTGGCGGTCTGTTTTCGCCCTCGCTCAGCATAGGTGCGGCATTTGCGCCCGTGTTGGGTTTGATCCCCAGTGTCGACCCGCAAGCATGCGCACTGCTCGGCATGGGTGCCTACCTGGCGGGTGTCACGCGCTCACCACTCACTGCCTCGGTCATCGTGCTTGAACTAACGCACAGCCCGGACCTGGCCATTCCCATGCTGGCAGCGACACTGATGGCCGCCGCCATCTCTGGCTGGGTATCGCCCGTCTCGCTCTATCATGCTCTGGCCAGGCAGATCATCGACAAGCTGCAGGTTCCGGCGCCGGCCGTTTCCAAACCTGGCGCTCGCGAGCAGTGAATCATCCTGCTTTTCCCGCCTGATGACACGCGCCTGGGACTCGAGCATCCGGGCCGAAAAATTGGTGTTGGCCAAGGTCCTGACCAGCGGATGCACCCAAGGGCATGTGCGTACCGTCGCGCATTGTGCCGACAGTGTTCGCCTGGAGCATC
>NZ_BLJG01000036.1 GCF_009932375.1 Pseudomonas juntendi | reverse complement strand
GCAGGTCGAGGTTTTCCTCACCAGGAATGCCGAATACATACTCGACACCTTCGTTTTCCAGACATTGCACAACGACATCGGCGGCCTTGGCCATTTAGGGGACTACCTCAAAATCTTTGGGGGATTGCAGCGAGATCGGCTGCGTGACTGAGATGTTGCAGGATGTCTCAGTGGCGCGCATCGTAGGCCCTCTGGTTAATAATAATAAATATATTGTTATGATGCGTGGCATCACAGTTCGTTATAAATGCAATGACTACGAAAGGTCGTACGCCCCAATGAACCTCAAGGCACTGCGTTGCTGCGTCGAAATCGTCCGCCAAGGCAGCTTCACCAAAGCAGCGCAACACCTGCACATAGCCCAGCCTGCGTTGAGCATGGCGGTTACCCGGCTGGAGGAAGAGCTGGGCGTGACCCTGTTCAACCGCACCACCCGCAAGGTGCTGCTCACGGCCGAAGGCGAGCAGTTTCTGCCACGCATTGCCTCGGCCCTGCGCGAAATGGATGTGGCCCGGCAGGAGCTGCGCGACATGGCGGACTTGAAGCGCGGCGAGGTGCGCCTGGGTATCCCGCCAATGTTCGGCCTGCACTATGTGCCAGGCTTGATGAACGCGTTCCGTCAGTCGTACCCCGGTATCGCCATGACCGTGTTCGAGGGCAGCGCCGCCGACATCGGCCAACGCCTCGAACAACGGGAAATCGACCTGGCGTTGCTGGAATCGCGGCGCGTACCGCAGGACAAGGAGTCGATCCTGCTGGGCAGCGACGAGATGCTGGCGTGCATGCACCCCGACCACCCTTATGCCGGCAAGGCATTTCTCACCGCCGAAGACCTGCGCAATACCGACATGGTGGTATTCGACCGGACCTTCGTGCAGCGCCATCTGCTGGACGCATTTTTCGCCGAACACGGCATTACCTACCAAGTGGCTCTGCAGAGCAATTTCGTCTCGCTGGTGGTGCAGGCAGCACTGGACAACATGGGCGTGGCCACCCTGCTGCGCTCGGTGCAGCAGCGTACACCGGGCATTGTCGGCGTACCCTTCCGCCCGGCACAGCAGATGAGCTTCAGGTTGTGCTGGCGTTCAGGGGAATACCTGTCGCTGGCCAGCAAACGCTTCATCGATTTCGCCGCGCAAACCCATTACCTGGAGCGCTGATCGGCGCCTGGCCCCTGGTTTGAGCGGCGGCGCTGCCTCGACGTTGCGCCCACCGATTGACTATCATCCCGCCTTGAACGTTTCAGCATGTTTCAACATAGGCCCAACAAGGGATTCAGATGTCAGTCCAGCAACTCCCCCCGCCGCCCAGCAAAAGCGCCGTCGCCAAGATGGAAGCCGCCATGGCGCTGGGCAGCTTCGCCATCGGTACCGGTGAATTTTCCATCATGGGCCTGATGCCCGACATTGCCAGCAACCTGCAGTTGAGCGAACCGCAAGTGGGCCACGCCATCAGTGCCTATGCGCTGGGGGTCATGGTCGGTGCGCCGACCCTGGCGATTCTGGGCGCCAAACTGCTGCGCAAGCACATGCTGCTGCTGTTGATGCTGCTGTATGCGCTAGGCAACTTGGCCACCGCCCTCGCCCCTTCCTTCAGCGGCCTGGTGGCTTTCCGCTTCATCAGCGGCCTGCCCCACGGTGCTTATTTCGGCATCGCCGCGGTGGTGGCCTCGAGCATGGTTGCCAAGGACCAGCGTGCCGGGGCCGTGGCCCGGGTGATGCTGGGCCTGACGCTGGCCATGCTGCTAGGTAACCCTGTAGCCACCTTCCTCGGCCAGTACTTTGGCTGGCGCTCGGCGTTCGTGCTGGTCGGCGTGATCGCCCTGTGCACCATTGTCCTGGTCTGGCGCTTCGTGCCCCAGCCTCACGATGAGGTGCGCAGCGACCCACGAAAGGAACTGCGCGCCTTTGCCCTGCCGCAAGTGTGGATGGCACTGGGCATCGCGGCCATTGGCTTTGCCGGCATGTTCTGTGTATTCAGCTACCTGGCGCCGACCATGCTGCAGGTGACCCAGGTCGCGCCGCAGTGGATTCCGTTCGGCCTGGCGGCCTTCGGTGTGGGCGGTATCGTTGGCAACATTGCAGGCGGCAAGCTGTTCGACCGGTTGCAGTTCCGTGCGGTGGGGTTGGTGTTGGTATGGTCGATCGCCGTGCTGCTGTTCTTTACCGTTGCCGCGCAGGCGCTCTGGAGCCTGCTGCTGGGCATCGGCCTGGTGGGCACCATGATCGCCCTGGCGGCACCGTTGCAGATCCGCTTGATGGACATTGCCCATGAAGCGCCAAGCCTGGCCGCAGCGTCGAACCATGCCGCGTTCAACCTGGCCAATGCGCTGGGGCCCTGGCTGGGCGGTATGGCGATTACCGCCGGCATGGGCTGGACCAGCACCGGCTACATCGGCGCGGCTACCGCGCTGGTCGGGCTGGGCATCTACCTGCTCGCCCGGCGAATGCGTGGCGGGCATTGACCCGGCAGCGGTGCTGGGCAGGGGCAGGTTCAGCGTCACACGGCGTTCGATGAACCTCCCCCCATTGCTGAACTCACTACCATCAGCACCAGCCGCAGGCTGGGTTCATCCCTTCCCCTTCCTAGGAGATCACGATGCAATACGTAAAGCTGGGTAGCACCGGCCTGGATATTTCCAGGTTGTGCCTGGGTTGCATGACGTTCGGCGATCCGGATGCCGGCACCCACCCCTGGACCTTGAACGAAGAGGCCAGCCGGCCGATCATTCGCCATGCCGTCGAGCAAGGCATCAACTTCTTCGACACTGCCAACAGCTACTCTGCCGGCACGTCGGAAGTGATCGTCGGCAAACTGCTGAAGGCCTTCACGCGCCGTGAAGAAACGGTCATCGCCACCAAGGTGTTCTACCCACCGAACATGGGGCAAGGCCCCCACCGGCCCAATGAACAGGGCTTGTCCCGCAAGGTGATCATGGCCAGCATCGACGCCAGCCTCACGCGCCTGGGCACCGACTATGTGGACCTGTACCAGATTCACCGCTGGGACTACCACACGCCCATCGAGGAAACCATGGAAGCCCTGCACGACGTGGTCAAGGCTGGCAAGGCGCGCTACATCGGCGCTTCGTCGATGTATGCCTGGCAGTTCGCCAAGGCTCAGCAGGTAGCGGCCAGCAACGGCTGGAGCCGCTTCGTTTCGATGCAGAACCACCTCAACCTGCTGTACCGCGAAGAAGAACGCGAGATGATCCCGCTGTGCCTGGACCAAGGCGTGGGCTTGTTGCCCTGGAGCCCGATGGCCCGCGGCCGCCTCACGCGCCCCAACGGCCAGCAGACCGACCGCACCCGTAGCGACCTGTCCGGGCAGTCGTTCTATAAAGATACCGAGGTCGAAGATGGCCGGGTCATCGATGTCGTCGAGCAGATTGCCGGCGAACGGGGGGTGCCAATGGCCCAGGTCGCGCTGGCATGGGTGTTGGGCAAAAACGGCGTAAGCGCACCGATCGTCGGCGCCTCCAAACCCGCCCATCTGGATGATGCGCTGGCCGCGCTGTCGGTGCAGCTCAGTGCCGATGAAGTGGCACGGCTGCAGGCGCCGTATATCCCGCACGCGGTGGCTGGCTTCAAGTAGCGTGGGCCTTTGCCAGCTCGCCAGGTATGCCCGGCGTGCTGGCCAATGACGATGAAAGTATTACAATGCGCGTCCTCGCATTTGAATATTTTTCTCTTATGAAATCACTGCTTTATGCCGTAACTCTACTATTTTCCTTTAGCTTGCCCGCGTGGGCCACACCCCCTGCCACCTTCACCGAGGCCAAGGTCGTGGCCAAGCAGAAGGTGTACCTGGACCAAGCCAGCAGTGCCATGGGCGACCTGTATTGCGGCTGCAAATGGACCTGGGTCGGCAAGTCCGGTGGGCGGGTCGATGCGGCGTCGTGCGGCTATCAGACGCGCAAGCAGCAAAATCGCGCCGAGCGCACCGAATGGGAACACATCGTGCCGGCCTATACCTTCGGCAACCAGCGCCAATGCTGGAAGAACGGTGGGCGCGAGCATTGTGTGGACAGCGACCCGGTGTTCCGCGCCATGGAGGCCGACCTGTTCAACCTGTACCCGGCCGTGGGTGAGGTCAATGGCGACCGCAGCAACTTCAACTACGGCATGGTCAGCGGCAACGCCGGCGAATACGGCCAGTGCACCACCAAGGTGGATTTCGCCCAGCGCGCCGCCGAGCCTCGTGACGAAGTCAAAGGCCTGGTGGCCCGTACCACCTTCTACATGTACGACCGCTATCGCCTGAACATGTCGCGCCAGCAGCAACAAGTGCTGATGGCCTGGGACAAGCAGTACCCGGTGTCAGCGTGGGAAAAGGAGCGCGACCGCCGCATCGCCGCGATCATGGGGCATGCCAACCCTTTCGTCAGCGGCCAGCGCAAGTGGACGGCGGATTACAAACCCAGCGGGGTTGGCGTGGCGCAAGCGGCGCCCGCCCAGGCACCAGGCAAGCCGGGCCAGGCCAATGCCGGGGCGCCGGGTTCGGTGCTGGGCAACCGCAACAGCCACGTCTACCACCTGGCAGTGGGTTGCCCCGGCTACACCCAGGTAGCGGCCAAGAACCAGGTCAGTTTCGCCAATGAAGGTGAGGCGCAGGCGGCAGGTTACCGCAAGGCCGGTAACTGCCGCTGACGGCGCGCCACAGCGCCGCCTTCTATCATCCGTTTACCAGGTTCGCAGGCCGCTCGCCCGCCAGCGCGCTGAGCAGGTTGTCCACTGCACAGCGCGCCATGGCCTGGCGGGTTTCCTGGGTCGCAGAGCCGATGTGCGGGGTTGCTACCACGTTGTCCAACTGCAGCAGTGGCGAGTCTATCGGCAACGGCTCCTGCACGAACACATCCAGCCCTGCACCACGGATACGCCTGGCGCGCAACGCGTCGATCAGCGCAGCCTCGTCCACCACCCGCCCGCGGGAAATGTTCACCAGAATAGCATCGGGCTTCATCAACCCCAGCTCACGCGCACCGATCAGCCCTTCAGTACTGGCACTGAGCGGCACCGTCAGGCAGACGAAGTCCGCTTGCTGCAATAGCGCGTCCAGGCTGCACTGGCGCGCAGCGTGGCGTGCTTCTACGTCGGGCTTGGCGCGCTGACTGTGGTACAGCACGCGCATGCCAAAGCCTGCGGCAGCACGCCGGGCCAACGCCTCGCCAATGCGGCCCATGCCGACGATGCCCAGCGTCTTGCCATGCACATCACAGCCAAAATGCGCCGGCCCCAGGTTGGCCTGCCAATGGCCTTCACGCACCCAGTTGGCCAGCTCCACCACCCGCCTGGCGGTCGCCAGGATCAGGGCGAAGCCGGTGTCCGCCGTGGTTTCGGTCAGCACGTCCGGGGTATTGGTCAGCATCACGCCACGGCGGCTGAGCTGCGCAACGTCGTAGTTGTCCACCCCGACCGAAACGCTGGACACGACCTCCAGCTGCGGCGCCAAATCGAGCAGGCTGGCGTCCAGGCGCAGGCTGGCGCCCAGCAACCCGTGCGCCCCTGGCAACGCATCGCGCAGGCGCGCCAGGCCATCGGGCTGGGCAATGTCCACCCAGGTCACGTCCACCTGGGCGTGCAGGCGCGCCATCAGGTCATCGGAAAGGCGCTTGTACAAGACGATTCGTTTTTTCATTGCAGTCATTCCTAAGGGTTCAGCGCCAGGCGCGTGCCATTGCGTTTGGCCCGGCCGGAGGTCTGGGAAGTATTGAGGGCGGCCGTCAGCGCCACGGCAGTCAGCAGCGCACCGCACATGAACAGGTACGAGGCGCCAGGCCCACCCGTGGCGCCATTGAGGTAGCCCACCAGCCAGGAGCCGCCGAAAGAGCCCAGCGCCCCCATGCTGTTGATCAGCGCCATGGCACCCCCGGCGACATTGGCCGGCAGTATCTCGGGCACGATGGCGAAGAACGGGCCATAGGGCGCGTACATGCAGGCGCCAGCGACCACCAGCAGCGCGTACGACCACCAGAAGTGATCGGTGCCCAGGGCATAAGAGCCATAGAACGCCACGGCAGCGATCAGCAGCGGCGGCCACACGAAGCGCTTGCGCTTTTGCACGCGGTCAGAGGCCCAGGACACGCCCACCATGGCCACTACCGCCGCCAGGTAGGGCACCGAGGCCAGCCAGCCGGCCTGCACAATGTCGACGTTGGCCGCCTGCTTGAGGATCGACGGCAACCACAGCACGAAGCCGTACACGCCAATGCTCCAGCAGAAGTACTGCAGCGCCAGGATGATCACCTGCGGCGAGCGGAATGCCTCGCGGTAGTTCTTGACCGGCTTGATGCCCTGCTGCTCGGCCGCCAGCGCCTGTTGCAAGTCTGCTTTTTCCTGGGCGCTCAGCCAGCTGACCTGGGCTGGGCGGTCATCCACCAGGCGCCACCAGAAGAACGCCCAGATCACCGCCGGCAGGCCCTCGATGATGAACATCCAGCGCCAGTCGTAATGCTTGATCAGGTAACCCGACACCACCGACATCCACAGGATGGTGACCGGGTTGCCGAGCATCAGGAAGGTGTTGGCGCGGGAGCGCTCGGCACGGGTGAACCAGTGGCACAAGTACACCAGCATGGCGGGCATGACTGCGGCCTCGACCACGCCCAGCAGGAAGCGGATGCCGATCAGCATGTAGACATTGCTGACCATCCCGGTAAGCGTGGCCAAACCGCCCCAGAGGATCAGGCAGACGAATATCAGCTTCTTCACGCTGCGTTTTTCAGCGTAGATGGCCCCAGGTACCTGGAAGAAGAAGTAGCCAAGGAAGAACAACGCCCCCAGCAAGGACGACAGCACGGGGGTGATGTGCAGGTCTTCGGCCATGCCCGAGGCGGCGGCGAAGCCGTAGTTGGCGCGGTCCAGATAAGCCAGGCTGTAGGTGAAGAACACGATCGGGATGATGTACCACCAGCGACGCGGTGCCAGTTTTTGGCTTTGCATGGTCTGTGACTCCTGAGCTTGTTGTTTTTGTGGCAACAGGTGATTCCGGTTAAAGCATTCAGGCACTTCTGCGCAGGTCGTAGGCCTCCAGTTCGTGACGCAGCGGCAGCCCTTCCATGTCGCCGCGCGATTGCACGGCGCGGCTGCCGCACCAGTTGCCACGCGCCACCGCCTCTGCCACTGGGCGCCCCTCGAGCAGTGCGCTGAGCACGCCCACGGCGAACGCATCACCGGCGCCGACGGTGTCCACGACACGGCTGACGGCTACAGGGGCGACCTGGCCCTCGCCGCTGCCACTGCGCCAGTAGGCTCCGGCGTCGCCCAGCTTGATCACCACCAGTTCCACGCCTTGGTCGAGGTAGAACGCTGCGATATCGGCGGGGCTGTGCTGGCCCGTCAGCAGGCGGCCCTCTTCCAGGCCTGGCAAGACCCAGTCGGCTTTGCTCGCCAGGGCATTGATTTCGCGCACCATGCTGGCCTGGTCCGGCCATAGCGAGGGCCGCAGGTTGGGGTCGAACGAGATGCTGCGCCCGGCTGCACGCATGGCGTCAAGCAGCCCGTGCGACAGTGCCCGGCAGCTTTCCGACAGCGCCGGCGGGATGCCCGTGGCATGCAGGTGGCGCGCTTGCAGCAAGCCAGGTTGCAGCAGCGCAGGCGACAGCCGGCTGGCTGCCGACCCCCGGCGGAAGTACTCGACCGCGGGGTCGCTGCCATCATCGCAACGGGCCTTGAGCTGGAAGCCGGTGGCGCAGTGGCCATCCACTTCCACCGCCGAACAGTCGAGGCCTTCACGGCGCAGGCTGTCGAGCACGAAGCGCCCCAGCGAGTCGTCACCTACCCGGCTCAGCCAGCGCACCTTGAAGCCCAGCCGTGCAAGGCCGATGGCCACGTTACTGTCCGCGCCGGCGATACGCTTGCCGAACTGCCCGACACTGGCCAGGTCGCCGCAGTGCTCGGCGACGAACATGGCCATGGTTTCGCCAAAGCACAGCACGTCATGCTCATGCATGGGCCACCTCCTGGTCAGCACCCAGCCGCGACAGGCTGTGCACTTGGGCCCGGGTCAGGGCCAACAGGTCGTCGTCGGCCAGGGGATACTCGACGGCGCGTACCACCCCAGGGGCGAATTCGGCCAGTTGCTCGGCCCAGGCGCGCAGGTCTGATGCTTGCGGCGGCACGGCGACCAGGCGGCCGTCGGCACGGCGCTGTACGCCCTTGCAATGCACATAGCGCACCCACCGGCCAAGTTGCCGGGCAGCGTGCAACGCCACCTCGCCCTGCCAGTGCCAATTACCGATATCGAACGTCATGCCCAGGTTCAGGCCGCATGCATCGGCCTGCTCGAAGAAGCGCTGCAGGGGCTCGATTCTGCCACCTTGCGTGGTCTGGTCGTTTTCCACCAACAGCAACGGCCCCTGCGCTGGCAGCAGCGCCGCCAAGGCCGAAAGGTCGCAGTGTTCATCGAAATGGCCCAAGGACACTTTCAGCGCCACCGCACCCAGCGCCCGCGCGGTGTCCAGTTTGTGCACCAGCGAAGGGTCGGGCACGCCCTGCGCCGTCCACAGCTCCAGAGGGGTCGAATACAGGCACTCCATGCCCAACCCGGCAATCACGGCACCCAGTGCCGCGGCATCGGGTGCACTTGCGAACAATTCTTCACGCAACTCCACCCGGCTGACGCCTGCGGCGGCCAAAAGGTCGAGAAACTGCTCCTGGCCACGTTGCCGGACAAAGTCGGCGCCATAACTGGAGAGGCTGATGGAAACGGGGTTCGGGTACATTGTTTTTATCCTTTTGAAACCGGTTTCATTTTTATACGGCAGCGTCAGGCACAAGGCCTGCCGCTGCTTACTGGGGTTGGGTCGAGCCGCGGATGACCAGGTTGGCCTTGAATTCGATGCGTCGTGCCGCTGCGCCATCGCCGCGAAGCCGGCCGAGCAGGCTCTCGAAGGCTGCTACGCCGATGCGTTCGGTAGGCTGGGCTAATGCCGTGATGCCAGTGCCGACCAGGGGGTACCAGTCCAGATCGTCGAGTGCGACCAGGCCGACATCGGCAAACAGATTGCAACCGGCGTCATGCAGGGCACGGGTCACGGCCAGGGTGGCAACACCGTTGCAGGTAAAAATGGCTTGCGGGCCATGACCCCGGTCAGCCAGGAACGCGGCCAACCGCCCTGCCAGGCCAGCGCCGGTTTCCAGCACCTGCTGACGCATGCCTGGGCGGCGGCTGACCGAGGCCCCGAACGCCTGCACCCGCTCCAGGCGCGAGCTGGTGCCATCGAGCGGCTCGCTCACCGCCAGGATATCCCGGTAGCCGCGTGCCTGCAGGTGGTCCAGGGCCTGCTCGACGGCGTCGGCATTATCCAGGCCGACCAGGTCGGCATTCAGTTCAGGGAGTTGACGGTCGACCAGCACCATGGGCAGGTCGCGCTGGAGGTTGAGCAGTTCGCCAGGGTGGTGCCCCAGCGTGTTCACGATCAGGCCTTCGACGTTGTAGCTCTGCAGGGCGACCAGGTGGTGGCGCTCTTGGTCGTCGTCACGGTTGGTGTTGCACACCACCAGGCTGTAGCCATGCTGGCGGCAGGCGGTTTCCACGCCATGCATCACGGCTACGGAATAGGGGTTGAGAATATCGGCAACCAGCATGCCGATCAGGCGCGTCTGCCCGCGCTTGAGGCCACGGGCCATCTGGTTGGGGCGGTAGCCAAGGCGTTCGATGACCTCGGCCAGGCGCTTGGCGGTGGCGTCGGCCAGCAACTGGCGATCGCCACCGATGTAGCGTGAGACGGTGGCTTTGGAAACGCCAGCGACTCGCGCGACTTCGCTGATGGTGACCCGTTCGCGGGCATGGGCAGGCGCGTCGGTCATGGGTGTCCTTATGATTATTAGGTGGACGATGAAACCGGTTTCAATACACCAAAACTTGGTGCTTTCGTCAATATGCCGTTGGTCGGCCGAAGCGACCGGGCTGGCCAGCCGGGCAAGGCCAGGTTCGGCGACACAATGCCTTCGCCGAACCTGAGGCAACCCCCTCTCAGCGCAATGCCTTCACATCCGCGGCGGTAACCGCCCCCGCCTGGTTACCCCAGCTGGTCCTGATGAAGTTCACCACCTCGGCAACTTCCTGGTCGCTCAGGCGCCAGCCAAACGCTGGCATGGTGAAGTTCGACGGTGCGGTGTGCGTCGCCGGCACCGTGCCGCCTGCCAGCACCACATGGATCAGCGAGGTGGCGTCCGCCGTCTGCACCACCGGGTTGCCGGCCAGGGCCGGGAACACACGGGTGTAGCCCTGGCCATCGGTTCGGTGGCAAGCGGCACAGTTGTCGATGTACACCGCGGCGCCAGGCTTGCTGTCGTCACCGCGCCACAGGGCATCGGCCACCTGCTTGTCGTAGACATGCGGCTGGTCGTTCGGGTCGCTGGGCGGCAGGGTCTTCAGGTAACGGGCAATCGCCGTCAGGTCGGCATCGGTCATGTACTGCATGCTGTGCTCGACCACGTCGCTCATGCCGCCGAACACCGCACTGCGGTCACTGCGCCCGGTCTTGAGAAACTGCACCAGCTCGGCTTCGCTCCAACTGCCCAGGCCGTCCTTGTGATCGCCGCGCAGGTTCTTGGCGATCCAGCCCTCCAATGGCGCGCTGCCGGCAAGGAACTGCTTACCCTCGGCCGGGCTCAGCGCCTTTTCCTGCATGGTCAGCGCCCGCGGGGTGTGGCAGGCACCGCAATGCCCCAGGCCTTCGACCAGGTACGCGCCACGGTCGACCACCGGGTCAGCCGCTGCCGAGGCTTGCCAGGGCGTTGCCGCAGGCGCGAACAGGCCACGCCAGATGGCCAACGGCCAACGCATGCTCAGCGGCCAGGGAATATCGGTAGCCTGGTTGGGCTGCTCCACCGGCTCGACGCCCTTCATGAAATAGGCGTACAGCGCCTGCATGTCCTGCTCGGTGATCCGCGCGTACGAAGGGTATGGCATGGCCGGGTACAGGGTGCTGCCGTCCTTGCCGATGCCTTTGCGTACAGCCTGGTCGAAGTCTTCGAAGCTGTAATGGCCAATGCCACTGGCGGACGGGGTGATATTGGTGGAGTACACCGTGCCGATAGGTGTTTGCATCGGCAGGCCACCGGCGAAGGGCTTGCCCCCCTTGGCGGTGTGGCAGGCCACACAGTCACCGGCGCGGGCCAAATATTCACCCTGGCGCACCTGCGCATCTTCAGCGGCAACGGCCTGGCCAGCCACGCCGGCGCCCAGCAGCAGGGTTGCGATCAACATTGTTTTCATGCTCATCGCTCCTCAAGCCTGGACCAGCGGGCCGGGGTTTTTCAGGTACTGCTCACGAATGGCCCGAGCCGACCAGTAGGTCAGCGCCGCCACCAGCCCGGTGGGGTTGTAACCCAGCCCCTGGGGGAATGCAGATGCCCCCGGAACGAACACATTGTGTACATCCCAACACTGCAGGTAACGGTTGAGCGCGCTGGTTTTCGGGTCGGTGCCCATTATCGCGCCGCCGTTCAGGTGGGTGGTCTGGTAGCTGGCGGTGTTGAAGTGGTCCTTGACCTTCTTGCCCAGCACGGCAATGGCCTTGGGGTTCATCGCCTGGGCAATCTTGCTCAGCTTGTCGACCATGAACTGGTTCATCCTGATGTCGTTTTCCTGCCAGTCGAAGGTCATGCGCAACAGTGGCTGGCCGTAGGCGTCCCGGTAGGTCGGGTCCAGGTCCAGGTAATTGCCACGGTAGGACTGGTGGGCGCCGTGGGCGTCCATCGACACCTGGTGGGTGTAATAGTCCGCCGTGGCCTTCTTCCAGGCGCTGCCCCAGGCCGGGGTGCCAGGCGGGTTGGCAGTGCCGGCGATGGGCCGGCTGCCAGCCTGGTTCACCCACATTGGCGAGCCACCGACGAAGCCGTGCGGGCCATGGTCGAAGTTGTCGGCGTTGAAGTCATCGATGGCGATGCCATTGCCACCGGCGCCGATGAAGTTGTTGGTGTAGGTGTCCTTGTCGAAGAACGCCTTGACCGTGCCCATGTTCTGGTAGGCAAAGTTGCGCCCGACCACACCCTCGTTGCTCACCGGGTCGTAGGGTTTGCCGATACCGGAAAGCAGCATCAAGCGCACGTTGTTGAACTGGAACGCCGCCAGGATCACCAGGTCGGCCGGCTGCTCCACCTCGCGCCCCTGGGCGTCGATGTAGGTCACGCCGGTCGCCTTGCGCTTGCTGTCGTCCAGGTTCACCCGCAGCACATGGGCGTTGGCCCGCAACTCGAAATTCGGCACTTGGCGCAGCGCTGGCAGAATATTCACATTCGGCGATGCCTTGGAATACATGTAGCACACGTAGCCGCTGCAGAAACCACAGAAGTTGCACGGCCCCATCTGCGCGCCGTAGGGGTTGGTGTAAGGCCCTGACGTGTTGGCCGAGGGCAGGTTGTAGGGCTTGTAGCCCAGGCTGCTGGCGGCCTTTTCGAACAGCCTGGCCGACACCACGTTCTTCTGCGCCGGCAGCGGGAACGGGTTGGAACGGTCGGGTGCATAAGGGTTGCCACCCCGCCCCTCACCTACCAGCTGGCCCTTGACCGTCCAGGCCTGGCCGGACGTGCCGAACACTTTCTCGGCAAAGTCGAAATACGGTTCCAGCTCTTCGTAGCTGACGCCGAAGTCCTGGATCGTCATGCCCTCGGGGATAAATTTGCGCCCGTAGCGCTCCTCGTAATGGCTGCGCAGGCGCAACTCCACCGGGTCTACCCGGAAATGCACACCCGACCAGTGCAAGCCTGCCCCACCCACGCCCTTGCCAGGCAGGAAGGCGCCCAGTTGGCGGTTGGGCAGTGCCACGTCGTTCACGCTATGGCGAATGGTGACGGTTTCTTTCGACACGTCGACGAACAGCTTCTTGCGCACGCTGTAGGTGAGCTCGTCGATTACCTGCGGGTAGCTACCCTCCGGGTAGGTGTCCTGCATCGGCCCACGCTCCAGGGCCACCACCTGCAGGCCGGCTTCGGTCAACTCCTTGGCCATGATCGCACCCGACCAGCCAAAACCGACAATGACGGCATCCACCTTTTTCAAAACAGTCGCCATGCCTTAGGCCCTCTCGCCGCGGATCGATACAGCCGGGAACGGGTACGGCTCATTGCGCTCGACCCAGTCCATGAAGTCGGCGCGCGCGCCCGGGAAGCCGATCTGGGTCCAGCCGACCATGCCCTTGTTGCCGCCATGAATCGGGTCACAGAAGAACCCCTCACGGGTATTCTGCACCAGCAGGCTGAAGAATACCGTGGCCGGTACTGCCTCGAACGCCAGCTCACCGGCCTCGACTTTGCCGAGTATCCGGTCCTGGGTAGCGCTGTCTTGGGCAGCGAACACTTGCCCACTGTTGGCCTTGCACCAGCCATCCACTGCAGCGATGCCCAGGCGGTAGATCTGCTGCGGGTTCAACTGCAGTTGATAGCCCAGTTCGGGTGGGGCGTCGGCGTTGAACGGGCCTTGCATGTACCACTGAGCCCCGGTCGCGTAGGGGGTATTCATCTGCCGGTCTATGAACTCGGCGGCCCCGGCTTCAAGCGCACCGGGCCCGAGGGCATCGGCAGGGATGATGCGCGCTACGGCGGCCTGCACGAAGGCCCATTCCTCGGCACTGAAGAAGGTTGGCTGGTACTTGCCCGCCGGTGGCGCTGCCGGCACCTTCGGTTCCTGCTGCGGCGCGGCCAGCAGCTGGCTGGCACCTGCCCCGAGCCCGGTACTGGCGACGGTCACCACGGGGATCAAGGTCAAGGTCTTGCGCAGAAAGTCCCTGCGCGGGTTGTCGGGAGCATGCTCGGGCATGGTGAATCCTCATCGGCTGCGGGCGGCCTTATAAGCGCCATCTGGTGTTGTGCGGGCGAGTCTTGTTGGGCCTTCAAAAAGACAGCCGAGTAATCTAGCGCGTTCAGAAATCTTTTGAAACCGGTTTCAGTCTTGACATTGCGACCACGGGTATTGACCCGCGCATAGGCCTGGGCGACGAAGCCCATTACAATGGGCCTACCCCATTCGATACCCAGGCCATGATTCAGTCCGACCTCGACCTGTTCGGCCCTCAGCCACAACGCCTGGCAAGCGAAACCGTGCTGTTGCCCGGGTTTGCCCTGGGCGAAGTCGAACCACTGCTCGACGCGTTGCGCCCGGTGCTGCGTGCCGCACCGTTTCGGCACATGCACACGCCCGGCGGGCTGCGCATGGCGGTGGCGCTGAGCAATTGCGGCACACTGGGCTGGGTCAGTGATGCACAGGGTTACCGCTACAGCCGTTCGGACCCGCTGACCGGCCAGCCCTGGCCTGCCTTGCCGCCGATATTGCTCACCCTGGCCAACCGCGCTGCCGCCATGGCCGGTTTCGACGGTTTCACCCCGGACGCCTGCCTGATCAACCATTACCTGCCGGGCACACGTTTGAGCCTGCACCAGGACCGCGACGAGCACGATTTTGGCCAACCGATCGTTTCACTGTCGCTGGGCCTGCCGGCGGTGTTCCTGTTCGGCGGGTTGCAGCGGGCCGACAAAACCCAGCGCATTGCCCTCAGCCACGGCGATGTGCTGGTGTGGGGCGGCGAAGACCGCCTGCGCTTTCATGGCGTACTGCCGATCAAGCCCGGCGTGCACCCGCGCATGGGCGAGCGGCGCATCAACCTCACCTTGCGCAAGGCCGGTGGCTAGGCATTGCCGGGCCTGTGCAACACCGGCATGAAACAGGTTGAACGACTGCCCACCCCAGGGTTCAGAGAATAATTACACTGCCGCCCGCCAGGAGTCCGTCATGCCTTGCCAGACCTGCCGTCCTTGCCGTAGTCAACGAGTCGAATCCCTATGAAGATGCCCGGCCGTTCGCCCAATACCGCGCTGCAACTGGACTACGTTCGCGACACCCTGTTCGGGCCGGTTGCGCAGTCCGTGGAATGCCAGTGCCAACTTGCGCCCTTGAATCTGCAGGGCCGCGCGGCGCTGCGTGTACACATATGCCCACCGCTCCCGCACAAGGTCGAGCGCGCCCATAGCGTGGCATTCATGTGGGATGGTCGCAGCTACCATGGGGTCGTTCGCGACAAGGGCAAGTGTGGCGATGGTGGGTTGAACCTGCTGGTGGAACTGCACTAGGCAATCAACGGCTGGCGCCAGCGCGCGGGCCTTCCCCCGCCAGCCAAGGGCTGAGCGGGGTTCGCGCACTCGCATCAGGCGATGGACTTCACCGGTGCAGGCGGGCGGTCACGCAGGGTATGCAATTGCTCCACCAGGTTCAGCACATCGCGGCAGGTGTTGAGGCTGCGCAATGGCACCCCGCTGAGGGTGCAGCACTCATCGAGGCTCTGGCCCTGACCGAGGCGGATGGTCAGGTTGTCACCATCGGTACAGCTGATTTCACAGCGATCTGGCAGGCAGGCATGCTCGATCAACTGCCGCAGCTCGAGCATGGAAACTCCTATCAACGACATGGTACGACCCTCTCGGTGGGATGGCCTGTTGTGAGGAAGTACGCCCTCGTGGGGCTGGGTGCCAATTGATAATGCGCATGCCACGGCGGGCGTCCATGCGCCGGGGCAATGATGATGCGGGGAATCCTCTAGCACCTTAGTGGAAGATCGCCTGCCGGGATCGGGTGTTCGGTCGCAGCAACGAACTTCACGACGAATGGTTGCGCAGGGCTTCAGTGGGGGCCGGCACCGGCCCCGCGCCCTTCTACTGCTGCAGCTGGCCAAACCGCCCGGCATGGAAGTCGTCGAACGACTCGGCAATCTCCGCCTGGCTGTTCATCACGAACGGGCCGTAACCCACGATCGGCTCGTCGATCGGCTCACCGCTGAGCAGCAACACGCTGGCGCCTTCGAGCGCTTCGACCCGCACATCCGCCAGCTCGGGGTCGAACAGCACCAGGCTGGACGGCCCGGCTTCGCGCTCACCATTGACCCGCACGCGGCCGCGCAATACCACCAGCGCCGCGTTGCGCCCGGCGGCCACCGGCAACTGCAAGGCAGCGCCGTTGTTCAGGCGCAGGTCCCAGACGTCCATGGCCGTAAAAGTGCGCGCCGGCCCTTGGTGGCCTTGGTAATCCCCGGCTATCACGCGCACACTGCCGGCCTGGTTAGCCAGCGCTACTACCGGGATATCGCTGGCCAGCAGTGTCTGGTAGCCCGCCGCTGCACGTTTGTCGCGAGCGGGCAGGTTGACCCACAGCTGCACCATCTCCAGCATGCCGCCCCGCTCGGCAAAGGCTGGCGAATGGAATTCTTCATGGATGATGCCATTGGCAGCGGTCATCCACTGCACGTCGCCTGGCCCGATCAGGCCGCCGGCACCCGTGGAATCGCGGTGCTCCAGCTCGCCCTGGTAGACAATGGTCACTGTCTCGAAACCACGGTGCGGGTGCTGGCCCACGCCGCGCCGGGCCTGGGTTGGGGTGAACGCATGCGGGCCGGCATAGTCCAGCAGCAGGAACGGGCTGATGTGGCTGGCCAGGTGGTCATAGGTGAACAGGCTGCGGACCGGGAAGCCATCACCCACCCAATGGGCGTGGGGGCTGTGGTGGATACCCAGAATGGTTTTCATGAGAAGGCTCCTGTTTCGGTTTGGATCACCTTATCAATGATGACAATCAGCCGGTAGAGGGCTTTGCCGGCCCACATCGTTCCACCTACAGAACAATCACCGCTGCAAGAAAGCCAGCACCTGTTCGGCTGCCATCGCCGGGTCTTCCTGCATGAAGCAGTGCCCACCGGCGACCTCCTGCGCGCTGATGCTGGCATTCAGCGACACCAGGCGCTGCACCGAGCGTGGCACGAACGGATAGGTGTGCTTGCCATAGATCACATGGGTCGGGGTATTGATTGCACACAGGCTGGCCCACATGCGCTTAGGGAACGAGCTGAAGATTTCCACCTCGCGGCTGGGTCGGCACTTAAGTACCACGGCCTCGCCGCAATCGCCGATGGCATGCTCGACATACGCCTGCAACGCCGCATCGGCCCAGCCTTTGAAGATGCCCCGGCCCTGCAGCGAAGCCAGCGCCGCTGTGCGATCAGGCCAATGGCTGCGGCGGCTGGCGGCTTTGCGCGCCAAGGCATGACGCTGGTGCAGGCCAACCAGCGCCGCCGCGCCCATCACCCCGAGCATCCGGCGGCTGAACAACACCGGATCGAGCAGCACAGCACGGGCGAACAACTGCGGGTCACTGGCTAACATCAGCCCGGTCAACACGCCGCCGAAGCTGTGGCCCACGGCAAAGCGGGCCACTTCGCCGTATTCGCCACGGCCCGCTTCGAAGGCTTCCACGGCCAGCGCCGCTGTGCGGTTCCAACCCAGAAACGCCCCGCCATGGTCACTGTCACCGTGCCCTTGCACATCACATAGCCACAGGTCGAAATGTTCACCCAGGCGCATCAGCAACGGCTGGTAGGTCAAACAGCAAAAACCGTTGCCATGCAAGAAATGCAGCAGTGGCTTGCCGCTGGCCGGGGTTCGCCAACCACGCAAGGTGAAGCCTTCGGCGCATTCATGGGACCAGGGAATCAACTGCATGGGTTTACGGCACTCGCAACGCTAGGGGAACACCGATTCTACAAACAGCAGCGGGTACAGTGAAATCACCAGCAGCAGGGCCATCAGGACATTGAACAGCATCAGCCAGCGCGGGTTCTGCAGCAGGCATGGCGGGCATTCCACTTTCAGTGAGGGTGCTGCCACACTACCGGAGTCGCTTTCCTAGGCGACCACTACAGTTACAACAAATTATGCAGATACACATTACTGTGCTGCCATTCTGGATCAAGGAAGCCGTCTCATGAGCCTTTCCATTCGCCCTGCCGCGCCTGCCGATGCCGCGCAGATCCTCAACTTCATCACCGAGCTGGCCGAGTACGAGCGCGCGCGCCACGAGGTGGTCGCCACCCTGGCCGATATCGAGCACAGCCTGTTCGGTGCAGGCAGTACCGTGCACAGCCTGGTCTGCGAACGCGATGGCCAGGCGATCGGCTTTGCCGTGTATTTCTACAGCTATTCCACCTGGCTGGGGCGCAACGGCATCTACCTGGAAGACCTGTACATCACCCCCGAACAGCGCGGTGACGGGGCTGGCCGCCAGTTGCTGCAGCACATCGCCCGCGAGGCGGTGGCCAACAACTGTGGGCGCCTGGAGTGGAGCGTGCTGGACTGGAACGAACCGGCAATCGGCTTTTATCAGAAGCTGGGCGCCGAGGCCCAGGATGAGTGGGTACGCTACCGCCTGGACGGGGACAAGCTGGCGGCATTCGCGCGGGGCTAACGGTTGCTCCACCCGGCCCAGGCACATGCGCAGCTCACCGGGTAATTGACGCCAGGGCCGCCCCATGCTCTCCTTACGCCTCACGTTCAGGTGCCCCTTCATGGGGTGAAACGGGAAACCGGTGCGTCGCAGGCCCTGACCAGGGCCCGACAATGCCGGTGCTGCCCCCGCAACGGTAAGCGAGCGAAGCGTCTGTACCACTGTGCCATGTAGTGCGGCATGGGAAGGTGACGCTTGCCAGGAGCCCTGCTCCTCCTCGCAAGCCCGGAGACCGGCCTGGCGTTCATGAACAACCCGCGGTGGGCGGGCGCTGTTGCATTCCCCTGGGTAACCGCGCCCGGGGCTGCCGCGCCTGCCCATTGCCCACAAAAAGCAGAGGAACGCGTCATGCCCGTCGCCAGCACCAAGCCACACAGCCTTGCCACCCCCGCTACCCTCAGCCAGCGCGTCATCATTGCCGTCGGTGCCAGCTTGCTGGGCCTGTGCCTGGTCTACTTCGCCGGGTTCTCGCACATCGAGGCGGTGCATAACGCCGCCCACGACACCCGCCACAGCGCCGCCTTCCCCTGCCACTGAGTACGCCCCCATGATCATGCGCATTGCCCGCACCGCGGGTTTCAGCGGGCTGCTCGCCGCCCTGCTGCTGACCTTGCTGCAAAGCTTCTGGGTGGCCCCGCTGATTCTTCAGGCGGAAACCTACGAGTCCTCGGCACCTGCCGCGCACCATGAGCATGGCAGTGAAGTGCCTGCCCATGAACACAGCGCCGAGGCCTGGTCGCCGGAAGATGGCTGGCAACGAGTGCTCGCCACCACGGGCGGCAACCTGGTGGTTGCCGTCGGCTTCGCCCTTGTTCTCGCCGCGCTGTACAGCTTGCGCGCGCCCACCCGCGCCAGTACCGGTGCCTTGTGGGGGCTGGCCGGGTTCGCCGTGTTCTGCCTGGCCCCGACCTTGGGCTTGCCGCCCGAACTGCCAGGCACCGCTGCAGCAGACCTGGGGCAACGCCAGGCTTGGTGGGTCGGCACCGCCAGCGCCACCGCGCTCGGCCTGGCCTTGTTGGTGTTCGCCCGCCACGGGCTGCTGAAAGTGCTGGGCGCGGTGCTGCTGGTGATCCCGCATGTGCTCGGCGCCCCGCAGCCCGAGGTTCACCAAAGCCTGGCCCCGCAGGCCCTGGAAACCCAGTTCAAGCTGGCCTCGTGGCTGACCAATGCGGCGTTCTGGCTGGCCTTGGGCCTGCTCAGCGCCTGGTTGTTCCGCCGTTCCAGCCAGGCCTGATGGGCACTTTCTATGCCGGTTTTGGCTGCCGCCGGGGTTGCCCGGCGGCCACCCTGCACACCCTGTTGTGCCAGGCACTGGCCAACCACGGCCTGGCACTGGCAGACCTGCGCGGCATCGCCAGCATCAGCCTGAAGGCTGACGAGCCGGGTTTGCAGCAGCTGGCCGAGCACCTGGGTGTGCCGTTGGTGCTGTACCATAGCCAGCAACTGCACACTTACCAGCCACTGCTCAGCCACCGCTCCGCCGCCGCCCATGCCCACACCGGGTGTTGGGGCGTGGCCGAGAGCACCGCACTGGCCCTGGCCGATCGGCAACAAGGCAGCCCACGGCTGTTGCTCAAGCGCCAGGTGCTCGGCCCGGCGACACTCGCCCTGGCCTGCTGAACGCGCCATACCCTTTTTTGCAAGGACATTCCATGACCGTCTACTTCATCGGCGCCGGCCCCGGCGACCCCGAACTGATCACGGTCAAGGGCCAGCGGCTGATCCGCCAATGCCCGGTGATCATCTACGCAGGCTCGCTGGTGCCCGCTGCCGTGCTCGAAGGCCACCAGGCCAGTACCGTGATCAACAGCGCCGAACTGCACCTGGAGCAGATCATCGCAGCGATGCGCACCGCCCACGAACACGGCCAGGATGTCGCCCGGGTACACAGCGGCGACCCCAGCCTGTACGGCGCCATCGGCGAGCAGATCCGCCACCTCAAGGCACTGGGTATCGACTACCAGATCATCCCCGGGGTCACTGCCACCGCCGCCAGCGCTGCCCTGCTCGGCTGTGAACTGACCCTGCCGCAAGTGGCGCAGACCGTGATTCTGACCCGCTACGGCGACAGTTCGCCGATGCCACCCGGGGAACAGCTGGCCGACCTGGCCCGCCACGGCAGCACCCTGGCGATTCACCTGGGGGTCAAGCACCTGCCACGGATCGTTGAAGCGCTGCTGCCCCACTACGGCACCGAGTGCCCGGTGGCCGTGGTGCACCGCGCCACCTGGCCAGACCAGGACTGGGTGCGCGGCACGCTGGGCAACATCGTCGAGCGCAGCGCCGCCAAGCACTTCCGGCGCACGGCACTGATTCTGGTAGGCCATGTACTGGGGGATGCGCCGTTCGCCGAATCCGCCTTGTACCGTGCCGGTCACGCCCACCTGTATCGGCCTGGCGACTGAGCACGTCCAGGCTTGCCCTGCACAGGGTCGAAACCCCGCTGGCTGCGCCTGAGCGCCCTTTCCTGTCTGACATCACCACTGTGGCAGTGGTGATGTTTTTCCACTACTTGTAGGAATTTTCGACAAGTAGTCCGGAAACTTTCAACACTTCTATACTCGGGATTACCAAACGTCAGGTTTGGCCGTATGGTGCTGCGCTTCCGATTAACCCGCTTGCAAACGTATTCCTGAGTGTTCCAGGAAGCGGACCACATCCTGACAGGAGTTTTCCCCATGACAACCGTGCTGATCGTCGACGACCACCCTATCGTGCGGTTGTCGTTGCGCCTACTGCTCGAGCGTGAGCGCTTTCATGTCGTCGGCGAAGTCGGCAATGGCAGCGAGGTGGCGCAGGTGGCCCGTGAACTGCGCCCGGACGTAGTGGTGCTGGATATCGGCCTGCCTGGCCTGGACGGCATGGAGGTCATCAAGCGCCTTCAGTGCCTGGAGCCAACCCCCAAGATCATGGTGCTCACTGGCCAGGCCACCGACTTGTACGTGCGCCGTTGCCTGGATGCCGGTATCGGCGCGTTCGTCACCAAGGAAGAGGACCACGAGGCCCTGCTGTTCGCACTGAAGGCGTTGGTGAAGGGCTATTCGACGTTTCCGCAGATGTCGGTCAACAGCAACTCCCTGGAGAGCGAACCGGTGCGCCTGGCCAGCCTTTCCAACCGTGAGATGGAAGTGCTGCGGCGCCTGGCACGCGGCGAAAACAACAAGAACATTGGAACCTGCATGAACCTGAGCGCCAAGACCATCAGCACCTACCGGGGCCGCATCATGGAAAAACTCAAGACCGAATCGCTGGTCGAGATGGTCGACCTGGCCAAGCGCAATAGCGTCTACTGAGCGGCTGGCGAGCATGAAGTTCCTGCTGGCGAGCGCCTTCATGATCATCGGCCTGGCCAATGCCAGCGGGTTGCAGGCCAGCAGCGAACCCCGGCAGTTGTTGGCGCGCTCGGTCAGTGCTGCCGCGCCGCTGGCGCTCTCGGCCGAAGACCGCCAGTGGCTGCAGCAGCACCGGCAACTGGTGCTGGGCAGCTCGCGGCCGGACTACCCGCCCTTCGAGATCAATGTCAGCCCCCGTGACTACGAAGGCCTGAGCGCCGATTACGCCGGCCTGATCGGCGAGCAGCTTGGCATTGGCATCGAAGTGCGCCGTTTTGCCAGCCGCCACGAGGCCATCACTGCCCTGCATGAGGGGCGCATCGACCTGCTGGGCAGCTCCAACGCCTTCGAGGCAGCAGACGCCCACCTCAGCCTGAGCTCACCCTATGCCGACGACCTGCCGGTGGTCGTGACCCGGGAGGGGCGCAGCCTGAAGGCCACGCCCGACCTGGCCGGCCTGCGCCTGGCCATGGTTGATCACTACCTGCCCGCCAATACCGTACGCAGCCTGTACCCCAAGGCGCAACTGAGCCTCTACCGCTCCACCCTGGCCGGGCTGGCCGCTGTCGAACTGGGCGAGGCCGACGCCTACCTGGGCGACGCCATCAGTACCGACTTCATGATCGGCAAAAGCTTCCAGGGCACGTTGAAGATCGACCACTTTTCCCCGGCCGCCCCCGAAGCGTTCGCGTTCGCCCTGTCCAGCGACAACCTGCACTTGCGCCAGCTGGTCGACAAGGCACTGGCCCGCATCAGTGAAAGCGAACGGCTGAACATCCTGCGCCGCTGGAGCGGTGGCAATACCAGCCTGTTGTTGCAGCGTCACCTGACGGCCCTCAGTGCCGAAGAGGAAACCTGGATTGCCGAGCACCCGGTGGTCAACGTGCTGATCAACACATCACTGGCGCCCTTGACCTTCAACGACGCCCAGGACAACGCCAACGGCATCACCCTGGATCTGCTCAAGCAGATCGGCTTGCGCACCGGGTTGCAGTTCAAGACCGTTGAAAGCACATCGGCCTACCACATGGTCGAGCGGCTGAACCAAGGTGATGCGCTGATGATCGGCGCCTTGGGCTACGGCGCAGACCGCGCCAGGCAACTGCGCTACACCCGGCCTTACCTGGTCAGCCCAAGGGTGTTGGTCACCCGCAGCGACATCACCGCACCCGCCCCTTTGAAGGCCCTGGACGGCCAGCGTATCGCGGTGGTCAAAGGCTCGCCGCAACGCGCCTTGCTGCAGCAACGCTACCCGCAGGCCCGCCTGGTCGAGGTGGACAACCCGCTGGGCCTGATGGAGGCCGTGGCCAATGGCCGTGCCGACGTCGCCCTGAGCAACCACATCAATGCGGCGTACTACATCAGCCATGTATTCAAGGACCGCCTGCGCATTGCCAGTGTGCTCGATGAAGACCCGGCCCTGGCCGCCTTCGCCGTGGCCGCCGACCAGCCCCAGCTACAGGCCATTCTCGACAAGGCGCTGCTGAGCATTCCGCCTGAAGAACTGGCCCAGTTGATCAACCGCTGGCGCACCAGCTCACTGGTCAGCGACAGCCCCTGGCGCGACTACCGCACCCTCGCCCTGCAAGTGCTGGTGCTGTCGGCGCTGCTGCTGGCCGGCGTGGTGTTCTGGAACAGCTACCTGCGCAAGCTGATCAACCAGCGCACCGAGGCGCAACATGCCCTGCAGGACCAGCTGGCACTGAGCCGCGGGCTGCTGGAGCAACTGCGCCAGGCCAAGGACGACGCTGAACAGGCCAGCCAGACCAAAAGCACGTTCCTGGCCACCATGAGCCATGAAATCCGCACCCCGATGAATGCCGTGATCGGTTTGCTGGAACTGGCGCTGGAGGACTGCCGTAGCGGCCGCAGCGATATCCATACGCTGCAGACGGCCCATGATTCAGCGCTTGGCCTGCTGGAACTGATTGGCGACATTCTCGATATTTCCCGGATCGAGTCCGGGCACATCACCCTGCAACCCGTGCCCACGGACCTGCGCGAACTGGTGCGCGCCACCTTGCGCGTGTTCGAAGGCAACGCCCGGGCCAAGGGCCTGCACCTGCACGGCGAACTGCCCGCTGAACCGGCCTGGGTGCTGGCGGACCCGCTGCGGCTCAAGCAAATCCTGTCGAACCTTATCAGCAACGCCATCAAGTTCACCGACCGTGGCGAGGTGCAGGCCAGCCTGCTTCTGCCGGTTATCGCCGGCCATGACACGTTGCCGGTGGAGCTGGATGTGCGCGACACCGGCATCGGTATCAGTCCTGCCGACCAGGCCCGCCTGTTCAATGCCTTTGTCCAGGCCGACGGCCCCAGGGCCCGCCAGGGCGCAGGCTTGGGCCTGGTCATCAGCCGCACGCTTGCCGAGCTGATGGGCGGCACGCTGAAGCTGCAAAGCGTCGAAGGCGTCGGCACCCGGGTGCAAGTGAACCTGCAACTGCCCACCTGCGCGCCCCCGGCAGCCGTGCCCGAGGACCCGGCCCAACTGGAAAACAGCGACGGCCCTTTGAATGTGCTGATCGTCGACGACTACCCTGCCAACCTGCTATTGCTGGAGCGGCAATTGCACACCCTTGGGCACCAAGTGAGCCTGGCGCAGAACGGTGAAGTCGCCTGGGGCCGCTGGCAAGCGGGGCGCTTCGATGTGGTGATCACCGATTGCAGCATGCCGGTCATGGATGGCCATGAACTCACCCGGCGCATTCGCCAGTTCGAGGCCGAGCGCAGCCTGCCCAGGTGCCGGATTCTGGGCATCACCGCCAATGCCCAGGCCGAGGAACGTACCCGCTGCCTGGCCAGCGGGATGGACGTTTGCCTGTTCAAGCCGATAGGTTTGCGAACCCTCAAAGCCCACCTGCCCCAGGCCCGCCCACCTGCGCCAACAGCCCGCCCGGGCGGCTTGAACCTGGATGAGCTACGCCACCTGACGCAGGACGACGCGCAGCTCACCAGGCATTTGCTCGAGCAACTGTCGATCAGCGTTGGTGAAGACCTGGCGGCCCTGCATGCGCTGGCGGCGGACGCGCCCGAAGAGGCGCTGCGTGCCTTGGCCCACCGCATCAAGGGCGGTGCCAAGATGATCAGGGTACGCACCGTGGTCCAGGATTGCGAAGCGATCGAAGCGGCCCAGGCGCAAGGCTCGCCGACCGACGAGCCGCGCGCACGGCTGCAAGCCAGCCTGCAGGCCCTGCTGGACGATATGCGTGCTGCGCTCAATGCAATTGCAGGGTCGAACTGATCTGGCTGATGGCATCGACCACGTGCCTTGAGCCTTGCTGAATCTCCATGATCACCGTGCCGGCTTCATTGGCCAGCGCCACGCCATGGCCGGTGCGGTTCAGGCTTGACTGCATGCTGGCCACAGCCAGCAGCGACAGGTCGTGGTTCTGCCGCACCACATCGACGATTTCCAGGGTAGCCTTGCTGGTGCGCGCGGCCAGGTTGCGCACCTCGTCGGCGACCACGGCAAAACCGCGCCCGTGTTCGCCGGCACGGGCGGCTTCGATGGCCGCATTCAGCGCCAGCAAGTTGGTCTGGTCGGCGATACCACGAATGGTCAGCACAATCTGCCCGATCACATCCGACTGTTTGCTCACCGCATCGATGCTGCGCGCTGCGTCGTTGAGCTCCACGGAAATCTGCTCGATCACCTGCACGGTCTGCTGTACCACTTCGGTGCCTTTGCGCGCGCAGGCATCGGTCTGCACCGAACTGGCATGGGCCGCATCGGCGGCACTTTGCTGGGTACAGACCTGGTCGGTGATGTCGCTGGCGAACTTGACCACCTTGTACAGGCGGCCCTTGCTGTCGAAAATCGGGTTGTAGGAGGCTTCCAGGTACACCGTCTGGCCTTGCTTGTTCACCCGCTCGAAGCGGTGCGAGTGGTATTCGCCACGGTTCAGCGAGGCCCAGAACTGGCGGTACTCAGCCGACTCACGCTCGTGCGGCAGGCAGAACAGGCCATGGTGGCGGCCTACCACCTCGTCGAGGCGGTAACCCATGGTGTCCAGGAAATTCTGGTTGGCCTTGATCACCCGCCCTTGCGGGGTGAACTCGATCACTGCCATAGCGCGGCTGATCGCCTTCAGCAGGCTTTCGCTTTCATGCTCAAGGGCGACGCGCTGACTGATGTCGGACGCCACCTTGATCACGCTGCTGACTTGGCGCTGGGCATCCAGCACGGGCATGTAGCTGGCCTCCAGCCAGACTTCACGGCCGGCCTTGTCGACGCGCTCGAACGTGCCGCTGATGGCCTTGCCCTGGCCGAGCTCATGCCACAGTTGCTGGTACTCGGCGCTCTGGGCGTAGCCCGGCTCACAGAACAGCCGGTGGTGCTGGCCGCGCAGCTCTTCAGCGCTGTAACCCATGGCCTGGCAGAAGCGTTCGTTGGCGTCGAGAATGGTGCCATCCGGGGCGAATTCGATCATTGCCATGGAGCGACTGATGGCAGCCAGTTTGGCCTGTGCGTCGGCCAATGCCTGATGGCTGCGCTGGATCTCGACCAAATCGGATTTGCGATGGAAATCGAACATGACGCCGGGCCTCCTTTATGCGCGGTTTCATGAGCATAGATGGCCGTATGCGCGGTGCAAGCACAGTGCCATCGCTTTGTGATTACTCCATTTCTGTTACGCCGGCAGGCCGCCAGGGCGTGGTCAACGCCATTGCACAGGCGAGCGAATCAGCTACTTTCCCGCACCATCAGCTCAAAACCCAGGTCCTGTTGGGCACTGGCCACCCGTTTGCCGTCCAGCAACGCGAGCAAGGCCTGGGCCGCGCCCCGACCGACGGCAGCCCGCGGGGTACGGATAGACGTGAGGCGCGGCACCATGTGCGCCGAAGCCGGCAGGTCGTTGAAGCCCACCATGGCCACCTGGCGAGGCACCTCCACACCTTGGCGCAACGCCTGCAAGACAGCGCCCTGGGCCAGGTCGTCGTTGCAGAAGAAGATGCCATCCACATCCGGGGCCTGCTGCATCAGGCGGCTGAACAGTGTGCTGCCCAAGGCAATCGAAGAAGGCTCCGGGGCCAACACTTCCAGTTCCGCAGCGTGCAGGCCCGCCTCGGCCAGGGCCTGGCGGAACCCCTCGGCCCGCTGCATCACCCGCGGGTCGAGCTGCGCGGCTATGAATGCCAGGCGCTTGCGCCCGCGCTCGATCAGATGCCGCGCGGCAGCCCGCCCCGCCTGCTCCTGGGAAAAACCGACCGATACTGCCCCCGGCTCGCCCTTGAGCTCCATCATGTGCACGCAGGGTACGCCGCTGGCGGCCAGCATCTGGCGGGCCGCATCGCTGCGCTCGAACCCGGTCAGCAACATCCCGCAGGGCTGATAGGCCAGGTAATTGCGGATCAGGTTCTCTTCTTCGGCCAGGTCATAGTGATAGTTGCCGATCAGCACCTCGAGCCCACGCGGGCGCATGACGTCGTGGATGGCCTCCAGGGTGTCGATGAACAGCTGGTTGGACAGCGACGGGATCAGCACCACGACAGACTGGCTGCGCGCCGAGGCCAACGCCCGGGCCGCAGGGTTGGCCACGTAGCCCAGGCTAGCGGCGGCAGCCATGACCTTTGCGGCCAGCTCTGGCGCAACCGTGCTCACGCCGCGCAGCGCGCGCGAAGCGGTGATCGGGGAAACCCCGGAAAGCCTGGCCACTTCAGCCAGGGTAGGACGACCTGTGGTACGGGAGCCGGTGCGAGACATGGATGTTGTAATTTTACTACTTGCAAGGATGGGGAACGGCCACTAAGGTAGCGCTGTCTCAGGATGCAGGCAATGTAATCTTTGGTAGCTGCCGCTACACGCGTGCTGCCAGGCGTCCATACTGCGTAAGGACAAGACCAATAACACCGGGGAGGTGGCTGTTCGTCAGCGACGAGACAGCGCTACCTCACCCCGCAGGAGGTACTGATGAATTCTCCCCTGTCCGCCATCGTGGTGATGGGCGTGGCCGGTTGCGGCAAAAGCTGCATCGGTGCTGCCATCGCTGCCCGAAGCGGCGGTCGCCTGATCGAAGGCGACGCTTTCCACCCTGCCGAAAACATCCGCAAGATGAGCGCGGGCATCCCCCTGGACGACGCCGACCGCGCCGGCTGGCTGGTGCGCCTGGGCGAAGAGTTGCAAGCCATCAGCCAGGCCGGCGAACGCCCGATCCTGACCTGCTCGGCGCTCAAACGCCGCTACCGCGAAACCCTGCGCCAGGCCATGCCTGGGCTGGTGTTCGTTTTCCTCGAACTGTCGGCTGCCGAAGCCGAAAAGCGCGTGCTGGCACGCCCTGGGCATTTCATGCCGGCCAGCCTGATCGACAGCCAGTTCGCCGCCCTGGAATCGCCCCGTGGCGAGCCCCTGACCCTGGCCCTGGACGCTACCCAGCCCATCGAAGCCTTGGCCGAAGCGGTAGACCGCTGGCTAAAGCGCTGCGGTGAGCAGGGCCTGGCGCAGACCGCCTGACCCAGCGGTTTACCGGCTCACCAAAGACAGCGCTACCCGAGCCCGCGAAAGCGCGGAAAGTTCCCAAAACGCTACGCCAAAACAACGATAAGACCGAGGCCTTGAAACCATGTTCGGACTGGCTACTGATACCTTCCTGTTGCTCGACGCGCTCGTGACGATCGTCGGGCTGATCCTGCTGATCACCCACTTCAAGGTTCACCCCTTCGTCGCCCTTACCCTGGCGGCCGGCTTTCTGGGCCTGACCTCCGGCATGCCGGTGGCCAAGGTCATGAAGTCGTTCCAGGACGGCTTTGGCGGTGTGCTGGGCTTTGTCGGCATCGTGCTCGCCCTGGGCACCATGCTTGGCAAACTGATGGCCGACTCCGGCGGCGCCGACCAGATCGCGCAAACCCTCATCCGCGCCTTCGGCAAGAAGAACGTGCACTGGGCCATGATGTTCGCCGCTTTCCTGGTGGGCATTCCGCTGTTCTTCGAAATCGGCTTCGTGCTGCTGATTCCACTGGTGTTCATCGTGGCCCGGCGCTCCGGGGTTTCACTGGTGAAAATCGGCATTCCATTGCTGGCCGGCCTGTCGGTCGTGCACGGCCTGGTACCGCCGCACCCGGGCCCGTTGCTGGCGATCGGCATCTTCCACGCCGACATCGGCAAGACCATTTTCTACGGCCTGATCGTGGCGCTGCCTACCGCCATCATCGCCGGCCCGCTGTTCGGTAACTTCATCTCCCGCTACATTCCCGGCAACCCGTCGCAGGAGCTGATGGACCAGATCGCCAAGGAGTCCGACCAGGGCAACCTGCCGAGCTTCAGCATCACCCTGATCACCGTGCTGCTGCCGGTGGCCTTGATGCTGCTGAAAACCTTCGCCGACGTGGTGCTGCCTGCCGAGCACATCGTGCGCCAGTGGATGGACCTGATCGGCCACCCGATCACCGCCCTGCTCGCTGCCTTGCTGCTGGCCTTCTACACCTTTGGCTCGGCCCGCGGTTTCAACCGCCAGCAAATCATGAAAATGCTCGACCAGAGCCTGGCGCCAACCGCTGCGATCGTGCTGATCGTCGGTGCCGGCGGCGGTTTCAAGCAGATGCTGGTGGACACCGGGGTGGGCAACGTGATCGGGCAAATGGCCGTGCAAGCGGAAATTTCGCCGATCCTGCTGGCCTGGCTGGTGGCGGCGGTGATCCGTATCGCCACCGGTTCGGCCACCGTCGCGACCATCACCGGCGCGGGTATCGTGGCACCGGTGATCGACCTGGTACCGGGGGTGAACCGTGAGTTGCTGGTGCTGGCCACCGGCGCCGGGTCGCTGATCCTGTCGCATGTCAACGACGCCGGCTTCTGGCTGGTGAAGCAGTACTTCAACATGACCGTGGCCGAAACCTTCAAGACCTGGAGCATGATGGAGACGATTCTTTCCATCGTCGGCATCATCTTCATCATGTTGTTGTCGCTGGTGGTGTAACCGCTGATCGGAACAATGAGCGCAACAATGGCACGTTAGCGCCACGGGTGGGGCCGAAAAGGAGTACGCCCCACCCGACGCAATGGAGACTGCCATGAACCGCTCAAGCGTGCTGCTGATTGCCCTGCTCGCCTCGCCACTGGCGCTTGCCGCCGGCACTGGCCCGACCTACCCCGACGACCCGCACAACAACGCGCCGCAACCCGGCGTGGACAGCACCCTAAACCCGATCGAAAAACCCATGCCGCGGGATACCGACCCACGCATCAAGGGCAATGACCCGGACAGCCCGCCCGCCCAGCAGGACGACAATCGTGACTTGCCAGGCATGGACGGCACAGGGTCCGAAGGGACCGGTGGCGGCGACGCAGGCGGCGCTGGCGGCAGCCAACGCTAAGCCCGTGGCAGCGGGCCCTGGCACCGGCTTCGGGTGCAGGCCCGCACCGTCGATTCACCACCCGCTGATCCCGACCTATCATTCAGCGTGATAATACATTTCGGCCCGTTCGATTCGTGCCTCTCGCGCAAGACACTCACACTCCGCCCATCACTAATACATTGGCGGAGTTCTCCATGGATCAATCACTCAAACCCTTGCGCTTCCCCCTCGCAGCCCTGGCTGTGGTGGTGATCAGCGCTTGCGGCCGAACCCCCGACGCCGTCCAGGCTCCCGCCGCGCCGAAGGTCACCGTGGCCAAGGTGATCGAGCAACCGATCAATGAATGGGACGAGTTCACCGGCCGCCTCGAAGCCCCGGAAACCGTCGAGGTGCGCCCGCGGGTGTCCGGCCAGATCGACCAGGTCGCCTTCACCGAGGGCGCCCAGGTCAAGAAAGGCGACCTGCTGTTCCAGATCGACCCGCGCCCGTTCCAGGCAGAAGTCCGCCGCCTTGAAGCCCAGTTGCAACAAGCCAAGGCCACCGCCATCCGCAGCGCCAATGAAGCCCGCCGTGGTGAGCGCCTGCGCGACAGCAACGCCATTTCCGCCGAGCTGGCCGAATCGCGCAGCAGCGCCGCTGCCGAAGCCCGGGCCGGGGTCGACGCCATCCAGGCACAACTGGACCTCGCCCGCCTGAACCTCAGCTTTACCCGGGTTACCGCGCCGATCAGCGGCCGGGTCAGCCGCGCCGCGTTCACGGCCGGCAACATCGTCAGCGCCGACGTGACCCCGCTGACCAGCGTGGTCTCCACCGACAAGGTCTACGCCTACTTCGACGCCGACGAGCGCGTGTACCTCAAGTACACCCAGCTGGCGCGCGAGGGCCAACGCGGCCAGAGCACCCCGGTGTATCTCGGCCTGACCAATGAAACCGGCACCCCTCACCTGGGCCAGATGAACTTCGTCGACAACCAGGTCAACCCGCGCACGGGCACCATCCGTGGCCGCGCCGTGTTCGACAACCGCGACGGCCAGTTCACCCCCGGCCTGTATGCCCGGCTGAAGCTGGTGGGCAGTGCCCAGTACGACGCGGTACTGATCAACGACGAGGCCGTGGGCACCGACCTTGGCAAGAAGTTCGTGCTGGTCATGGACAAGGACAACAAGGCCGCCTACCGCGCCGTGGAACTGGGGCCGAAACTCGAAGGCCTGCGTATCGTGCGCAGCGGCTTGGGCAAGGACGACCGCATCGTGGTCAAGGGCCTGCAGCGCGTACGCCCGGGTTCGCCGGTGACGCCGCAGGAAACCCAGATGGCCAGCGAGCAGACCCTCGCCGCCCTCGCCCAGCAGCGCCAGGCCCTGGAGGCCAGCAACCCGGCGCCCAAAGTGGCGGGCAACAACGTGAAAAACGCCAGCGCCCAGGCGCCACGCGGTTAAGGGACCAGACCGATGAACTTCTCCAAATTCTTCATAACCCGGCCGATCTTCGCCGCCGTGCTGTCGCTGGTGCTGCTGATTGCCGGCTCGATCTCGCTGTTCCAGTTACCCATCAGCGAATACCCCGAGGTAGTGCCGCCAACCGTGGTGGTACGCGCCAACTTCCCGGGTGCCAACCCGAAAGTCATCGGCGAAACCGTGGCTGCGCCGCTGGAGCAAGCCATTACCGGCGTGGAGAACATGCTGTACATGTCTTCCCAGTCCACCGCTGACGGCAAACTGACGCTCACCATCACCTTCGCCTTGGGCACCGACCTGGACAACGCTCAGGTGCAGGTGCAGAACCGCGTCACCCGCACCCAGCCCAAGCTGCCGGAAGAAGTGACCCGCATCGGTATCACCGTCGACAAGGCCTCGCCCGACCTGACCATGGTCGTGCACCTGACCTCGCCGGACAACCGCTACGACATGCTCTACCTGTCCAACTATGCCATCCTCAATATCAAGGACGAGTTGGCACGCCTTGGCGGCGTGGGTGATGTGCAGCTGTTCGGCATGGGCGACTACTCGCTGCGCGTCTGGCTCGACCCGAACAAGACCGCCTCGCGCAACCTCACCGCCAGTGACGTGGTCGCAGCCATTCGCGAACAGAACCGGCAGGTCGCCGCCGGCCAGTTGGGCGCCCCGCCCGCCCCAGGTTCGACCAGCTTCCAGTTGTCGATCAACACCCAGGGCCGCCTGGTCAACGAGGAAGAGTTCGAGAACATCATCATCCGCGCCGGCGCCGACGGCGAAATCACCCGGCTGAAAGACATCGCCCGGGTCGAGCTCGGCTCCAGCCAATATGCCCTGCGCTCGTTGCTGAACAACCAGCCGGCAGTGGCACTGCCGATCTTCCAGCGCCCAGGCTCGAACGCCATCGAGATCTCCGACGAAGTACGGGCAAAAATGGCCGAGCTGAAGAAGGACTTCCCCGAAGGCATGGACTACAGCATCGTCTATGACCCGACCGTGTTCGTGCGCGGCTCCATCGAGGCGGTGGTGCACACCCTGTTCGAAGCGCTGGTGCTGGTGGTGCTGGTGGTCATCCTGTTCCTGCAAACCTGGCGCGCCTCGATCATCCCGTTGCTGGCGGTGCCGGTATCGCTGATCGGCACCTTTGCGGTCATGCACCTGTTCGGCTTCTCGCTCAACGCGCTGTCATTGTTCGGCCTGGTGCTGGCCATCGGTATCGTGGTGGACGACGCCATCGTGGTGGTGGAAAACGTCGAGCGCAATATCGGCTTGGGCCTCAAACCCCTGGAGGCGACGCAGAAGGCCATGGCCGAAGTGACCGGGCCGATCATCGCCACCGCCTTGGTCCTGTGTGCGGTGTTCGTGCCTGCTGCCTTCATTTCCGGCCTGACCGGGCAGTTCTACAAGCAGTTCGCTCTGACCATCGCCATTTCCACGGTGATCTCGGCATTCAACTCGCTGACCCTGTCACCGGCGTTGGCTGCCGTGCTGCTCAAGGAACACCATGCGCCCAAGGACCGTTTCTCGCGGGTACTGGAAAAACTCCTGGGCAGCTGGCTGTTCGCCCCGTTCAACCGCTTTTTCGACCGTGCCTCGCACCGCTACGTGGGCGGCGTGCGCCGGGTCATTCGCTCCAGCGGCATCGCCTTGTTCGTGTACGCCGGCCTGATGGGCCTGACCTACCTGGGTTTCTCGTCTACCCCCACCGGCTTCGTACCGGCCCAGGACAAGCAATACCTGGTGGCCTTCGCCCAGTTGCCCGACGCCGCCAGCCTCGACCGCACCGAGGCGGTCATCAAGCGCATGAGCGAAATCGCCCTCAAGCAACCTGGCGTGGCCGACTCGGTCGCCTTCCCTGGCCTGTCGATCAACGGCTTCACCAACAGCCCGAACAGCGGCATCGTGTTCACCCCACTCAAGCCGTTTGACGAGCGCAAGGACCCAAGCCAGTCGGCTGCCGCCATCGCTGCCGCGCTCAATGCCCAGTTCGCCGACATTCAGGACGCCTACATCGCGATCTTCCCGCCACCGCCGGTACAAGGCCTGGGCACCATCGGCGGCTTCCGCCTGCAGATCGAAGACCGCGGCAACCTGGGCTATGAAGCCCTGTACAAGGAAACCCAGAACATCATTGCCAAAAGCCACGAGGTGCCGGAGCTGGCGGGCCTGTTCACCAGCTACCAGGTCAACGTGCCGCAGGTCGATGCCGCCATCGACCGGGAAAAGGCCAAGACCCATGGCGTGGCGATCAGCGACATCTTCGACACCCTGCAGGTCTACCTGGGCTCGCTGTACACCAACGACTTCAACCGCTTTGGCCGCACTTACCAGGTGAACGTCCAGGCTGAGCAGCAGTTCCGCCTCGATGCCGAGCAAATCGGCCAATTGAAGGTGCGCAACAACCTGGGCGAGATGATACCGCTGGCGACCTTCCTCAAGGTCAGCGATACCTCCGGGCCGGACCGTGTGATGCACTACAACGGTTTCATCACCGCTGAAATCAACGGTGCCGCAGCCCCTGGCTACAGCTCCGGCCAGGCCGAGGCGGCCATCGAAAAACTGCTGAAAGCGGAACTGCCCAACGGCATGACCTTCGAGTGGACCGACCTGACCTACCAGCAGATCCTCTCGGGCAACACCGCGCTGTTCGTGTTCCCGCTGTGCGTGCTGCTGGCCTTCCTGGTACTGGCTGCCCAGTACGAAAGCTGGAGCCTGCCGCTGGCCGTGATCCTGATCGTGCCGATGACCCTGCTGTCGGCGATCACCGGTGTGATCGTATCGGGTGGCGACAACAACATCTTCACCCAGATCGGGCTGATCGTGCTGGTGGGCCTGGCGTGCAAGAACGCGATCCTGATCGTCGAGTTTGCCAAGGACGAACAGGCCAAGGGCCTCGACCCGCTGGCTGCCGTGCTGGAAGCGTGCCGCCTGCGGCTGCGGCCGATCCTGATGACCTCCATCGCCTTCATCATGGGTGTGGTGCCGCTGGTGTTCAGCTCGGGTGCAGGCTCGGAAATGCGCCATGCCATGGGTGTGGCGGTGTTCTCCGGGATGATCGGCGTGACCGTATTCGGCTTGTTCCTCACCCCGGTGTTCTTCTTCCTGATCCGCCGTTTCGTCGAGCGTCGCCAGGCCCGCAAGGCCGAACGCGTGCAAGTGCTGGAGAACCACGCATGAACCTGCTCAAACCCCTGACGCCAAGCCTGCTGGCCCTGGCCCTGGCCGCCTGCGCGGTCGGCCCGGACTACCAGGCCCCCGCCACCGCACCTGCCCAGCTGGGCGCTGATGCGCAGGCCAAGGCCTATGACCGCAGCCACTTTGAAAGCTTGTGGTGGAAGCAGTTCGACGACCCGGTACTGAACCAGCTGGTGCAGGCTTCGTTGACCGGCAACCGGGATCTGCGCGTGGCCTTCGCCCGCCTGAAGTCGGCCCGCTCGATCCGTGAAGACGCCGAGAACGACCCGTTCCCGGTGGTCACCAGCCGTGCCAGCAGCGATATCGGCAAAGGCCAGGTTCCTGGCCAGACCGAGCAACGGGTGAACAGCGAACGCTATGACCTGGGCCTGGACATGGCCTGGGAGCTGGACCTGTTCGGCCGCATCCAGCGCCAGATCGAAGCCAGTGAAGCGCAGGAAGCGGCCGCTGCCGCCGACCTGCAGCAGTTGCAGGTCAGCCTGATCGCCGAACTGGTCGATGCCTATGGGCAATTACGCGGTGCACAGCTGCGCGAGAAGATTGCCCTGGCCAACCTCAAGACCCAGCAGCAATCGCGCAGCATCACCGAAACCCTGCGCGACGCCGGGGTCGGCAACGACCTCGACGTGGTGCGCGCCGATGCCCGCCTGGCCGGGGTCGAAGCGACCGTGCCGCAACTGCAGGCCGAACAGGCCCGGGCGCGGCATCGCATCGCCACCCTCCTCGGCCAGCGCCCCGACGCCCTCAGCGTAGACTTGTCGCCCAAGGCGCTGCCGGCCATCGCCAAGGCGCTGCCGGTGGGCGACCCCGGCGAACTGCTGCGCCGCCGCCCGGACATTCGCAGCGCCGAACGCCAACTGGCAGCCGCCACGGCCAACGTCGGCGTCGCCACCGCCGACCTGTTCCCGCGGGTCAGCCTCAGCGGTTTCCTGGGCTTTACCGCCGCGCGCGGGTCGCAGCTCGGCTCATCGGCGGCCAATGCCTGGGCCTTGGGCCCCAGCATTACCTGGGCGGCGTTCGACCTGGGCAGCGTGCGGGCCCGCCTGCGCGGGGCCAAGGCCGACGCCGAAGGCGCCATGGCCAATTACGAGCAACAGGTGTTGCTGGCACTGGAAGAGTCGGCCAACGCCTTCAGCGACTACGCCAAGACCCAACAACGGCTGCTGTCGTTGATGCGCCAGAGCGAAGCCAGTCGCCAGGCGGCGCAACTGGCCTCGATTCGCTACCGCGAGGGGACCGTGGACTACCTGGTGCTGCTTGATGCCGAACGCGAACGGCTGAGTGCCGAAGATGCGCAAGCGCAAGGCGAGGTCGAGCTGTACCGCGGCATCGTTTCCATCTACAAAGCCCTGGGTGGCGGCTGGCAACCGCAGACCGTGGCCAGCGCGCACTGACCCCAGGCACGACCATGGCCTGTGGCGCTACACCGCTGCAGGCCGTTAGCGCAGTATGGCGTGGTCATGGTCGATGTCGGGCACAGGCACCTGCCCGCGTTGCACGACCAGCCACTCGCGCATGCGCTCGGTGTCGAATATCTGCCCCTCATCCATCATCGCCAGGATCAGCGACTGGGACATTCGGTAACACCCGCATTGGGAACAGCGCCGCTCCTCCCATCCAAGGGTGCATTCGACGGATTCCGCGTGCCCTGCGCAAATCAGACAACTCATGTTAGCCCCCTTTCTTGTTCTTCCGTGGAGGTGATGGAGGTAGTGCAGTAGGTGGAGACTGGACTCCCGACTAACATGGGATATTCATGCCAACTTGAAAATTCCGTACCTTTAGTCTGGAAAGTTGCGAGCAAGATCACAGGGCCAACCGCCCGCGCTCGACCGCATACACAAGCTTTCCTTCCCGTTGGCTACTCCCGACACCCCAGCATCATGAGCAGTGCTAAATCATTAGTGATTTATCTTCAATATCATTCATGTAGGGACCCTGCCTAGAATACGGCCTGAACACGGACATCACGTCGCTCGCGCCATGGCAATAGTTGCCTGCTTGCACTACCCAACGGCACGAGCGAGGCACCAGGACACCCTACAACATGGCCTACGCACCGCAATTCACTGTGCAGCGCATCGCCTTCGACGAGCACTACCAGCCCGGCGAAAACACGCGCATCACCACCAATTTCGCCAACCTGGCGCGGGGGGAAAACCGCCAGGAAAACCTGCGCAACACCTTGCAGATGATCGACAACCGCTTCAACGCCCTGGCGCACTGGGACAATGCTTATGCAGACCGTTACAGCGTAGAGCTGGATATCATTTCGGTGGAACTGCACCTGCACAGTGCACAGCGCGGCAGCGGCCTGCCGCTGATCGAGCTGTTGCAGACCCATATCGTCGACCACACCACCAACCGCCGTATCGACGGCATGGTCGGTAACAACTTTTCCTCGTACGTGCGGGACTACGACTTCAGTGTGTTGTTGCTGGAACACAACAAGGGTCGGCCAAGCTTCAGCACGCCGGACAACTTTGGCGAACTGCATGGCAAGCTGTTCAAGTGCTTCATCAACTCGGCCACCTACAAGGCGCACTTCGACAAGCCGCCGGTCATCTGCCTGAGTGTGTCGAGCAGCAGGGTTTACCACCGCACTGAAAACCAGCACCCGGTGCTGGGCGTGGAGTATCACCAGAACGACCACTCGCTGACCGACGAGTACTTCAGCAGGATGGGGCTCAAGGTGCGCTACTTCATGCCGCCCGGCAGCGTGGCGCCATTGGCCTTCTACTTTGCCGGTGACCTGTTGGCCGACTACAACGACCTGGAGCTGATCAGCACCATCAGCACCATGGAAACCTTTCAGAAGATCTACCGCCCCGAGATCTACAACGCCAATGCGGCAGCCGCAATGGCCTACCAACCGAGCCTGCAGCACCAGGACTATTCGCTTACACGCATTGTCTACGACCGCGAAGAGCGCAGCCGCCTGGCGCTCGAACAAGGCAGGTTTGCCGAGGAGCGCTTCGTCAAACCGTACCAGGCCACCCTGGAGCAATGGTCCGCTCAATACGCCGGCTGATCACCTCAACGCACAAGGTAACCGCTGATGAACACGCTACTTCCCACCTCCACTGCCGGCAGTTGGCCCAAGCCTTCCTGGCTGGCGGAGCCTGAAACACTCTGGTCACCCTGGAAGTTGCAGGGCGCGCAGCTGGCCGAAGGCAAACAGGACGCCTTGCGCCTGGCTTTGCAGGAACAGCAGCACGCGGGCATCGATATCGTCAGTGACGGCGAACAGACCCGCCAACATTTCGTGACCACGTTCATCGAACACCTGAGCGGGGTCGATTTCCAGCAACGCCAGACCGTGCGCATTCGCGATCGCTACGACGCCAGCGTGCCCTCGGTGGTGGGTGCTGTCGCGCGACAGGCGCCGGTGTTCGTCGACGATGCAAGGTTCCTCCGCCAGCAAACTGCCCAGCCAATAAAGTGGGCGCTGCCGGGCCCCATGACCATGATCGACACGCTGTATGACAGCCATTACAAAAGCCGGGAAAAACTGGCCTGGGAATTTGCCAGGCTACTCAACCAGGAAGCCCTGGAACTGGAAGCGGCGGGCGTCGATATCATCCAGTTCGACGAACCGGCGTTCAATGTGTTCTTCGATGAGGTCAACGACTGGGGCGTGGCCGCCCTGGAGCGCGCCGTTCAAGGGCTCAAGTGCGAAACCGCGGTGCACATCTGCTATGGCTACGGGATCAAGGCCAACACCGACTGGAAACAGACCCTGGGGGCGCAATGGCGGCAATATGAGCAGGTGTTCCCGACGTTGCAGCAGTCGAGCATCGATATCATTTCGCTGGAGTGCCACAACGCCCATGTGCCGATGGAACTGCTTGAGCTGATTCGGGGCAAGAAGGTCATGGTCGGTGCCATCGATGTCGCCAACATTGCCATCGAAACGCCCGAAGCCGTGGCCGACACCCTGCGCAAGGCGTTGCAGTTCGTCGACGCCGACAAACTCTACCCCTGCACCAACTGCGGCATGGCCCCACTGCCGCGCGCGGTCGCCAGCGGCAAGCTCAAGGCGTTGAGCGCCGGGGCTGCCATCGTACGCAAGGAACTGACCGCCCACGCGGGTTGAGGTGTGAACCGCCTGCCTGGCCTGGCCGGCATGGCGGTACGCACCAACTCGGTTCAAAAAACGCGGCTGCACACCAGGCGCCCTGTTTTGATGCATGCCGGCCGGTCAGCCGGCCGCCACCTCACCCCGCCTGGACCAGGCGCCGCCCAGCAAAACCGCTGCCCACCGCCCATTCCCTGGCCTGCCCGGCACTGCACCGGGTTTTCGGCACTTTCATTGCAACGCTGGTTGGTGAACGGAATGCACCCGCCACCCAACGCGACCGAGGCTGAAGACACCCCCGCTTACTAGCTAGGCAGCACCCTGAAAGACGCAGATGAACGGCAATGAAGCTGCCGGTAACGGCGGCAAGGAGTGGGTATGTCCCGGGCTTTTTTCAATGAAATGTACGACGCGAACGGCAGCTGCCGCCCGCACTACCAGGAGTTCGCCCGCTGGCTGGCGAACACCCCGCTGGAGCTGCTGGAGCAGCGCCGGCGCGAGGCCGACCTGCTGTTCCACCGCGCCGGTATCACCTTTACCTTGTATGGCGACAAACAGGACACCGAGCGGCTGATCCCCTTCGATATCATCCCGCGCAGCATCCGCGCCAGCGAGTGGCGTACGGTCGAGCGCGGCTGTATCCAGCGCGTGCAGGCCCTGAACCTGTTCCTGGAAGACATCTACCACGACCAGCGCATCCTCAAGGCCGGGATCATCCCGCCAGAGCAGGTCCTGGCCAACGAGGGTTATCAGATCGCCATGCAGGGCCTGGACCTGCACCGGGGCCTGTATGCGCACATCGCCGGCGTGGACCTGGTGCGCGATGGCGATGGCAGCTATTTCGTGCTGGAAGACAACCTGCGCACCCCCAGTGGTGTCAGCTACATGCTCGAAGACCGCAAGATGATGATGCGCCTGTTCCCCGAGCTGTTCGCCGCCCAGCGCATCGCGCCCATCGACCACTACCCCAACCTGCTGCTGGACACGCTCAAGAGCGCCAGCCCGCTGGATAACCCCACTGCTGTGCTGCTTACCCCAGGGCGCTTCAACAGTGCCTATTTCGAGCATGCCTTCCTGGCCCGCGAAATGGGCATCGAGCTGGTCGAAGGCGCCGATCTGTTCGTGCGCGACGAGCATGTGTACATGCGCACGACCGCCGGCCCGCAACGGGTCGATGTGATTTACCGCAGGCTGGACGACGACTACCTCGACCCCCTCTCGTTCAACCCCGACTCGATGCTGGGCGTGCCCGGCCTGATTTCGGTGTACCGCGCCGGCAACGTAGTGCTGGCCAACGCGGTGGGCACCGGCGTAGCCGACGACAAGTCGATCTACCCCTATGTCGCCGACATGATCCGCTTTTACCTGGGCGAGGAGCCGATCCTCAACAACGTACCGACGTGGCAGTGCCGCAAACCGGCCGACCTGTCCCATGTACTGGCCAACCTGCCCGAGCTGGTGGTCAAGGAAACCCAGGGCTCTGGCGGCTACGGCATGCTGGTCGGGCCGGCCGCCACTGCCGCGCAGATCGAGGACTTCCGCGCCCGCATCAAAGCGCGTCCTCATGCCTATATCGCGCAACCGACCTTGTGCCTGTCCACCTGCCCGACCTTCGTCGACAGCGGCATCGCGCCGCGGCATATCGACCTGCGCCCGTTCGTACTGTCGGGCAGCGAAACCCGCCTGGTGCCAGGCGGCCTGACCCGCGTGGCGCTGAAGGAAGGCTCGCTGGTGGTCAACTCGTCACAAGGTGGCGGTACCAAAGACACCTGGGTGGTGGAGGACTGAACCATGCTTTCTCGAACTGCTTCTGATCTGTACTGGATGTCCCGCTACCTGGAACGTGCGGAAAACCTGGCGCGCATGCTCGAGGTCAGCTACTCGCTGTCACTGATGCCGCAGGCGGGGCGCAGCGACGGCCATGCCGAACTGGCCATGTCACTGTTGGCCTCGGGCACGCTCGACGACTACATCCGTCGCCACGCCGAGCTCGACACCGAGCGCATGCTGCATTTCTTCGCCCTCGATGCCACCAACCCCGGCAGCATCTACTGCTGCCTGCAGGCGGCCAGAACCAACGCCCATGCAGTGCGCGGGCGGATAACGGCGGACATGTGGGAGAACATCAACGCCACCTGGATCGAAATGCGCAACATTGCCAGCAACGGGCTGGGCCGCTACGGCATCAGCCAGTTCTGTGACTGGGTCAAGGAGCGCTCGCACCTGTTCCGCGGGGCCACCTCCGGTACCATCATGCGCAACGATGCCTACAGCTTCATTCGCCTGGGCACTTTCCTGGAACGGGCCGACAACACCCTGCGCCTGCTCGATGCGCGCTATGAAATGTTCGGCGAGGCCTCCGACGAGGTCAGCGACGACTCGGCCAGGGGGTTTTACCAGTGGAGTGCCTTGCTGCGCGCCCTGACCTCCTACGAAGCCTTCAATGAAATCTACCGCGCCGCGCCCAGTGCCGGGCCGGTTTCCGAATTGCTGTTGCTGCGCGTCGACGTGCCGCGCTCGCTGCATGCCTGTATCGAGGAGCTGGACCAGATCCTGGCCGGCCTGCCTGGCAGTACCGGGCGAGCGGCCCAGCGGCTGGCCGCCGAGCTCAACGCGCGGCTGCGCTATACCGCCATCGACGAAATCCTCGACGCCGGGCTGCATCCCTGGCTCAGCGATTTCATCGGCCGCGTCAACCAACTGGGCCAGGCGGTCCATCACTCCTACCTGGAGGTTGTATGAAACTGTCCATCCGCCACGACACCACCTACAGCTACGCCAGTGATGTGTCCAACAGCATTCAGTTCCTGCGCCTTACCCCGCGCAGCAGCGAACGCCAGCGCATCGTCGAATGGCAACTGGACCTGCCTTGCAAGGTGAAGAGCCAGATCGACCCGTACGGCAACATCCTGCATGTGCTGACGCTGGACAAGCCCCATGGGCACCTGGCCCTCACTGCCAGCGGCCAGGTCGAAATCGACCCGGCCTGCGAACAGGAGGCAGCCTGCCAGTCACCCCTGCCGTTCTTGCGTGGCAGCCACCTGACCCTGGCCGATGACGCGCTGGTGGCCTTCGCCGCCCAGCAATGCGGCACGCACCGTGACCGCGCCGCATTGATCGACCTGATGCAGGGGCTGGCCGAGCGCATGCCCTACAGCCCAGGGGCGACCTCCGTCGGCACTACGGCCAGCGAAGCGTTCAATGCCGGTGCGGGCGTGTGCCAGGACCATACCCATGCCTTCCTGGCCTGCGCCCGTAGCCTGGGGGTGCCGGCCCGCTATGTTTCCGGCTACCTGTGCACCGAGGATGAACAGCACCTGGCCAGCCATGCATGGGCCGAAGCCTGGGTCGACGATGCCTGGTACAGCTTCGACATCACCAACCGCCTGACCCGGCCCGAGCGGCACCTGAAGCTGGCCGTGGGCCTGGACTACCTCGACGCCTGCCCGGTCAGGGGCGTGCGCCGCGGGGGTGGCACCGAGTCCATGCAAGCCAGTGTTCACGTGCATCGCCAGTGACGCCTGGCCCTCAAGCCAGCCTTGCTGCGCGCCTGCAGCAAGGCCACTACCTCTGCCACACAAGGGAACTTGCATGACTTACTGTGTCGCCATGCACCTGCAAGACGGGCTGGTTTTCATCAGCGACTCACGCACCAATGCCGGTATCGACCAGATCTCCACCTTTGCCAAGTTGTTCGTCTTCAGCGTACCCGGTGAGCGCCTGATCGTGCTGCAGACGGCGGGCAACCTGGCAACCTCGCAGTCAGTGGTCAACCTGCTGCAGCAACGCAGCCAGGGCAGCGGCCCGCACCTGCTGAATGTCGCCACGCTCTACGATGCCACCGTGCTGGTGGCCGATACCCTGCGCGAGGTGGTGTGCCGCGACCGCAGCAAGCTGACTGCCGGTATCGACCTGAGCAGCTCGTTCATCGTCGGTGGCCAGATTGCGGGCGGGCCGATGGCGATCTACAACGTCTATGCCCAGGGCAACTTTTTCCAGGCCACGCGCGACACGCCTTTCCTGCAGTTGGGGGAAAGCAAATACGGGCGGCCCATACTCGACCGCAACCTGGAGTACCGCACCCCGCTGGATGAGGCGCTGCGCTGTGGCCTGATCTCGTTCGACTCCACCATCCGCAGCAACCTGTCGGTAGGCATGCCCCTGGACTTGCTGGTGTACCGAGCCGATGCCCTGGAGGCACCGCAGCCCATCCGCATCGCCAGCGACGATGCCTATTACCAGCAGATTCGCCGGCAGTGGGGCGAAGGCCTGAAAACCTTGCTGGCCGAACTTCCGGCGCCGCCGTACGGCTGATGGGGGAATGGCCAGGAAACCCCGCCGCCAGGCCCGCCTTCTTCGCGGACACGCAGCCACCACCGACCAGTGTAGGAGCGGGTTTACCCGCGAATGCGGTGGCGGCTGCAACGGCGAATGGCCAGGAAATCCCGGCCAGCAGGCCCGGCCTCTTCGCGGGTGAACCCGCTCCTACATCGGGCTTCGTGATCCGCGGATATGTAGCCACTACCGACCAATGTTGGGAATGCGGCGGGGCTGTCACGGCGAATGGCCAGGAAATCTCGCCAGCAGGCCCGCCTGTTCGCGGTTGCCCCCCACAAAAGGCCTCGTCGGTCCACGGACACGTAGCTACCACCGACCAGCGTAGGAGCGGGTTTACCCGCGAATGCGGTGGCGGCTGCAACGGTGAATGGCCAGGAAACCCGGCCAGCAGG
>NZ_BLJG01000035.1 GCF_009932375.1 Pseudomonas juntendi | reverse complement strand
AGACTCCGCGAAGAACCAATTTTATGCGGTGGTACAACAACGAGCACCGACATAGCCGCATCCGGTTCGTCACACCGGCTGAGCGGCATCGAGGGCTGGACCATCAGGTCTTGGCCCGGCGACATGAGTTGTACGAACGAGCCAAGGAAAACAAACCGGAGCGGTGGTCAGGCCGGACGCGTAACTGGGAACCGATCGGCACCGTGTTGTTGAACCAGGATCGAGAGCAACAGAACGAGAAAATGGCGGCATAGTTAGACGGTTGACGCGACAACTACCTTGAAAAATGCCGTCATGGTAGCTAAGCTAGCACCCCACTAACAATATCGCTATCAGCACATACCGCACCCTGTTCGAACTAATGGATTGTGATGGACACACCAAATAACTCACTGTATGAGGCAACCCATGAAAAAGCAATTAAAAATAATTCTGCTCGCGTCCCACCTGGCTCTGTTTGGCGCGGGAGTTGGGCTAGGGATCTATATACTTCCGATTTTGACAGCACAAGAAAACGCCACCATCGCCGAAATTGAAGAAGTGCAAAAGGTGGCAAAGTATAGCGGAGAGTTCAAGAAAGATCAGAAAGGCAGCGACGCCCTTCACTGGGCGAATGGACAACTTTTTGTTACGGATAACGAAATTGTATTTAAAGGTGATGTAGCACCTGGTCCAGACTACAAAATTTACCTGACAAAGAAACAAGCCACCGACAAAGAATCGTTTTTGGACATAAAGAAAGAAGCAATTCTGATTGGCGAATTGAAAAACTTCGGGAATTTCAAGAAAACCATTCCTGCAAGCGTCAACGTCAACGAGTTTACAACGGTCCAAATATGGTGCGAGCATTTCTCTAAGTTCATCGGCTCCGCAAAATATCAGTAAACAAGCTTAAACTTGGATCTTGCCTGTTCACGAATAACATGCGCCTCATGCCAATGGAAATTAAAGTCTTGCCGGGCATGAGGCCTCCCCTCCACGTCTAGATTCTTGAAGTCAAAATTGACCTCAACCGACCCTCAGACACTGACTACGATGCCTGCATACCCTGAAGCGGTTCACCAGATGGGCTTGCGACAGAGATAAGTACGCGCCAACCTCAGATGCCGCTAAGGCTCTATACGCCGCCTTATCGGAATGGGTGGAATTTTGCGCGCGAGCGTCTAATGTTATCCAAGAGCGAGGGCTCTGATTAGTCCCGTCTCCCATGAAGATTCGCAGACTAAGACCCCTATTAAATCTGTAACATTTCGCTAGTTAAACGTTCATAGTGGAGATAAATAAAATGATTTCTTTACTGTGGGGTGAAATTAACCATATCGACAATGTTAGACCCATAGACGATGAGGACCTGCCATGTCTAAATGAAATATTTGAAATATTGAAAAAGCACAACTGCATAGACAGATTTGGCGTGGCACTACTGCACAAACACTTTGATCTACAAGAAGATGAGGTGCTTCTGGAAACAACCGATGTGGATGGGCGCGAACAGTGGATCAGGCCGATTAAAGAAAGTTACTTAAAAGAAAACCGCATTGAAGCGCAAACAACCCTCGTATGTTACTCCGATGCAGGCCTGTCTCGGATGTGTGTTTGCGCGCGAGGGCCTGATGGTCATATAGGAAGACATGCCAGTACTCCAAGCATGGACTAAGTGTCAAAAATAGCTGGCGTGATAAGCGCAATGGAGGGAGCGTGGAGTGGATAAATATTGCCTCGGATGCCGTGAAAATTGGTATGGGAGCGTTGATCGCTGGAATGTTTGGCTATCTCGTCGCGCTGACCAATACTTCGGCAGAGACCAAAAAACTTCATATCACTAAAAAACAACTGCAGCTGGATAAGGTTATAGAAATACTCAATTCATTCCATAAAAATTATGCACACTATAGAGCCAATGTAAGAAATTACACAGGGCGGTTACAGGAGCTGAGTGCAACACGGTTATTGAATTGAAGCTGGAGCATCATGCCGCATAGCCATAGCTTCCTGCATCACCTCGTCCATAACCTCGATCGGACACTTGAAGTCGAAGCGCTTACGGGGGCGCATGTTCAGTTGCAGTGCGATGGCATCCAGTTCCTCCTGGCTATGCACCGACAAGTCCGTGCCCTTGGGCAGGTACTGGCGGATCAGGCCATTGATGTTTTCGTTACTGCCGCGCTGCCAAGGGCTGTGCGGGTCGCAGAAGTAAATCGCCACCCCGGTCTGCTGGGTGATTTCAGCATGCCGCGCCATTTCTCGGCCCTGGTCGTAGGTCATGCTCTTGCGCATCGCCAGCGGCATGCCATTGAGCGCTGCACTGAAGCCTTCCATCGCCGAGGTCGCCGTCGCGTCGTTCATCTTCACCAGCATCAGGTAGCCACTGGTGCGCTCCACCAGCGTACCTACAGACGAGGCGTTGGCCTTGCCCTTGATCAGGTCGCCTTCCCAATGCCCTGGCATCAGTCGGTCTTCGATCTCCGGCGGACGTACATGAATACTGACCCTCTCAGGGATCTGACCGCGCCGATCCACGCCGCCAGAGCGCGGCCTGCGCATCGTCTTGCTTTGGCGCAGGCAGATGATCAGCTCTTTACGCAGCTCGCCGACTGGCAAGGCATAGATCGCGTTATAGATCGTCTCGCGACAGACGTAGGCATCTCTGAGGCTGGGAATATTCATGCTGCGCAGCTTGCCGGCAATCTGCTCGGGAGACAAACGCTCACGCAGCATATGCGCCACCAATTCGAAGCGCTCGCTACCCGGCAACAGCTTTTGCTTCGGTCGACACACCTGACGGCGGGCCTGCATCTGCTGCTGGGCCACGCGGGCCGAGTAGCCGCCACAGGCATCTCGATTGCGGCGCAGCTCCCGGCTGATGGTCGAAGGGGATCGGTTGATCAAGCAGGCAATCCCGCGCAGGCTGAAACCTTGGGCATGACCGATTTGAATGGTGGCGCGCTCTTCAACGCTGAGTTCGGAATAAGACATAGGGACAGCACCGTACCGGAAAGGTCAGGTGTTGCACTCAGTTTTCGCCGCCGCCCCCTTATTATCACTGCGAGGTGAATAGCTTTTCTGCCAATTGATTATGCCAATGCGATTCTCTTCGCCGAAGATTTCGTCCATGAGCATGCCAAGTCTAAATAGTTCCCTATGATCAATACAGATAGCCATAACCCCGCCTGGGGTTAGCATCTCACGCATCATCCAGATTCTGGGTGTCATGAAGCGCAACCATTTGCTGTGCTTGGACCCATCATCTTTAGGAACTACATCGCCGAGATCTGGATCGTTTGGATCCTTGTCCCACTTGTCGTTATAGCGGAAGTCCTCGCCGGTGTTGTACGGCGGGTCTGTTACTACAAGATCAACTTGACCACGATATTTATAGAGCGTGACCATCGCAGAAAGGTTTTCACCGTCCCAGATCTCATTCTCTGACTGGGCGGTTTCCTCTCCAAAGGATACTTTCTTGATAATACGATGCAGCTTCGGCTTGACCTGGCGGATGATCTGCCAGGGAGCAGCCCGCCCGGTGTAACTCATAACGATGCCATTCTTGCCAGCATCGGCAAGCGCCGCATCATGCTCCTGCAGCATACGGACCAAGGCGGCCCTCGGCAGTTGTTCGTAATCCATGCTTGCCCCTTGAATTCGTGCGGCGGCACCGAAAAGCTGAAAATTCTAGTACCGCTCGTGGATGCTTCACCATCCCTAGGGTGGCGAGTGTACTTGTGAACGTATTGATTTGGCTGTTAAACCGTTGAAAAAGACGGATCAACTGAGTTCCAAACGGGCTGCGTACTGGCTGGCAGATGCGAATCCGGCGCACGCCGCTCCCTTCTGGGCTCAAGCCCGCGAAGCGGGCATAAAGAACCCGGCCGAGGCCGGGATCCTTATGGGCTTATGGGCCGGCGTATTGGTCTGCCCAGTCCAAAGCCGGTGCCACGGGAGCTTGCACCTCCTGAGGCCAGGTTTTGGAGCCCACTGCAAATCGCCCGTAACCCATTAAAAGATAGCTGGGCATCCGACGAAAAGAGCACCAAGGCACCATTACCCTTGAGCTACAGCGCCGCTACGGGGCACCAGTTTGATTTCAACGCGGCGATTTTGGGCGCGACCCTCGGCGGTGTCGTTGGGGGCAATGGGCGAGCTGGAGCCTGCACCAAAGGTTTGCAGGCGCGAAGGATCGACGCCATTGCTGCGCAAAGAGAAAAAGGGGACTGATTTATGTGCGCCAGGCAAAGCTTGGTCGCCTGGGAATGACGGCGCAAGCCGTCACGAAATGGCGTAAGAAACCCAGCGGGTATGACCCCCGCCCGGTAAAGGTTAGCCACCGACCGGAAGCGAGTCTTGCGTGGTGACCGGGTAACCGGCGCTGCGAAGCGTAGACAGCAGAAAAGGGGATTTATTTTCCCTACTCTAAAACGGCCGCTGTTGGCCGATTGCTGCCTGTCGTGGACGACCGTTTAACTTCAAAGCCTGACTGGATTGCAAACTGCTGACACGCGTAGATTCTGTTTTCGACTCGTTTAATGCCGTCGATGCCAGGCCATAAACAGAGAGGAAACAACCGCTCGAAAATTCGAGCCATAGACTCTAGAGCCAGTGGGTAGTCGGAGTCATGTTCCTGCAACCATCAAATCCAGATTCTGCACCGCCGCTCCAGCGGCTCCCTTCCCAAGATTGTCAAACACCGCAGCCAACAAAACCTGCCCCGTCTCATCATTTTCACACACCACCAATCGCAAACTATCAGTCCCGTTAAGCGCCTGAGGATCAAGGCACGTCAACCCTTTGGCCTCCTGCATCGACATCACCTGTACATGGTCCGCATCGACGTAGTGCTGCATAAGACACGCATGCAACCGCACCGCATCCACGCCCGGCGCCAACAAGCGAAGTTGCAACGGTATGGTCAGCACGATCCCCTGCCGAAAAGCCCCATAAGCCGGCACAAACATCGGCCGCTCCATCAGACCGCTTTGCTGCTGAATCTCCGGAATATGTTTGTGTGCCAGCCCCAGACCATAAACCTGAAACGCGGGCGCCTGTGATGCGCCCTCTCCCTCATGCTCTTGCACGCCAACGCGCCCTTTTCCGGAATAGCCCGACACAGCATGAATGTTCGTCGGATAGTCCCTGGGCAGCAACCCGGCCTCCAGCAATGGGCGCAGCAGCCCTATCGCCCCCGTGGGATAGCAACCGGGATTGCTGACCCGCCGTGCCGTGGCGATGCGTTGGGCCTGCTGCGAGTTCATCTCCGCGAAACCATAGGTCCAGTCTAGATGGGTGCGGTGCGCCGAACTCGCATCGATCACCCGAACGGCGGGGTTTTCGATGCTCGCTACAGCGTCGCGTGCGGCTTGGTCGGGCAAGCAGAGAATCGCGATGTCGCAGGCGTTGATGATTTCGGCGCGACGTTGCGGATCCTTGCGATGTTCGGGGCTGAGCGTGATAAGCCGCAGATCGGTCCGGTCGCGTAGACGTTGATGGATTTGCAACCCGGTGGTGCCTTGGTCGCCGTCGATGAATATAAGAGGACTTGCCATGGAATGCTCTCGGACATAGGAAATCAGGAGTTCCAATCTTCAGTGAGGGGCTAAGATAGGAAAAGTTGAATTTCTAAACGATGAAATTCAGCTTTTCTGAACAAGGAGTGACTCATGCGCGAAATCAGCCTGGACCGTCTGCGCACGTTGGTGGCCATTGCCGACCTGGGTTCGTTTGCCGAGGCGGCCCGTGTGCTGCACCTCGCGCCACCCACGGTCAGTTTGCATATTGCCGACCTGGAGTCGCGGGTTGGCGGAAAGCTGTTGTCGCGCACACGTGGGCGCATTCAGCCTTCGGCGATTGGAGAAACGCTGGTGGAGCGCGCGCGGCGCCTGTTGGCGGATGCGGAGCAGGCGCTTGAGGACGTGGAGCGTCAGGTGCAGGGCTTGGCCGGGCGTGTGCGGCTGGGTGCCTCCACAGGGGCCATCGCACAGTTGATGCCGCAAGCTTTGGAGACGTTGGGCCAACGCCACCCCGCTATCGATGTGCAGGTCGCGGTGCTCACGTCGCAGGAAACTTTGAAGAAGCTTGCCGAGGGCTCTTTGGAGATCGGTCTGGTCGCGCTGCCACAGACCCCGGTGAAGGAATTGCGGATCGAGCCATGGCGGCGGGACCCGGTCATGGCCTTCTTGCCGGCTCGCTGGGAATGCCCGGATGTTGTGACCCCCGGTTGGCTGGCCGCCCAGCCATTAATTCTGAATGACAAAACTACTCGGCTTTCGCGCTTGACCTCGGAGTGGTTCGCCAGTGATGGACGGCAGCCCACGCCGCGTATTCAACTGAACTACAACGATGCGATCAAAAGCCTAGTGGCGGCCGGTTATGGTGCGACGTTGTTGCCGCATGAAGCCTCCACGCCATTGCCCGATACCAGGATCGTCATGCGGCCATTACAGCCCTTATTGTGGCGTCAACTTGGTATTGCCCACCGTGGTGGGGACGTCGAGCGGCCTACGCAACATGTGCTGGATGTGTTGTGGGGGTTGAGTGCGGGCTAGGGCGATGTTGTCAGAGAAAGGACCGCTTTCGACCCGGTCATACGGTGATTGAGGTCCCAGGCGTCAGCTACCGCACCTGAAGCCGTCGTTCATCGCTCCAAAGCCGGTGCCTGTCTCCGTTCGCCCAGGCCAGGGTGTCGTAGTACTTGTGCAGCAGCTCGGTAATGGCGGCGGTGTCGTCGGTCATGGGGTTTCCTTGGGGTTGGCGGTGAGGACTGCCTGGACGCGTGCTTGCAGCGCGGGCAGCACGTCTTGTTGGAACCAGGGGTTGCGCACCAGCCAGCGATTGTTGCGCGGGCTAGGGTGAGGCAGGGGGAACGCTTGCGGCCAGTGCTCGCGCCAGGCTTCGACCACCCGGGTGAGCGGCGTCTTGCCAGTACCGAGGTGGTAGTCCATGGCGTAGCTGCCCAGCACGATGACCAGCGACAGGCGCTCGAAACGCTGCATGAAGGCTTCGCGCCAGGCGGGGGGCGCACTCCGGGCGTAGCGGCAGGTCACCGCTTTTGCCGGTGCCCGGATAACAGAAGCCCATGGGCAGAATGGCGATGCGGGTAGGGTCGTAGAAGGTGTCGCGGTCCACGCCCAGCCAGGCGCGCAGACGCGCGCCGCTGGCGTCGTCGAAGGGCACGCCTGAGGCATGGACCCGGGCCCCCGGTGCTTGGCCGGCGATGAGGATGGGCGCACTCGGGTGAAACTGGAAGACCGGCTGCACGCCGTGTGGCAGATGCGGTGCGCAGCGCGTGCAGGCGCGGACGTCGGTCAGAAAGGCGTCGAGTGTCGGCATGGCGCGCTTCCGGAAAGGGTGGCTCGCGCAGGACGGAGGTGCCATCCTGCGCGAAGCGTAACCCGGCAGCAAGTCAGTGCTGGGTCAGTGTCGGATAGCCCTGGATGAATACGCGGTCGGTCTTGGCCGCCGGCACATGGCAGCCCATGCAGTCGGCTTCGTAGCTGACGGCGACATTCTTGGCGGGGGCGTCGGCCTTGAACAGCGCCCAGCCCCAGCCGTCGCCCCACAAGGGGTTGCTGGCGAAACGGCCTTTGGCGTCCTAGACCATCACGAACCACACGGCCGCATCGGAACCCCAGACCACAGGGTTGCCAGTGGTCATGGCGCTGGTTTCGAGCTTGCGGATCTCTTTCACCAGCGTGGCGCCGTCCAAGAACTTGCCGGTCTTGCGGTAGTGCTCGGCCGAGGCCTTTTCGGTGTACACATCGTGCAAGCCGCGAGAGGCGGATTTTTCGTCCAACACCGCATATGAGCCCAGGTGGACGAAGTTTGTGCGGAAGTCTGTGGGGCGGCTGATGCCGCCCTGGCTGTCCACATAGGGCGAAAAGTCGCCGGCCGTGACGGCCAGTGGCAGGACGAGGGCGCTGGCGAGCAGAGCGCCGGTGAGTGCGATTTTCATCGTGTTCTCCTTATATGCCTATGGAGATCAGACGGCGACCACGGGGAAATCCACCGTGGTGTCGGCGATGTGGTTGGTGTAGTTGGTGAGCGTGTTCAGCGCGACGTTGGCGATCACTTCCAGTATCAGGCCGTCGTCGAGCCCCGCGCGGCGGTAGTTGGCCATGGCGTCGGCCGACACCACGCCGCGTTGCTCGACCAGCGCGCGGGCAAAGCCGGCGATTGCATCGTCAAGTGCGTTGGCCGCCTGGCCGGTGCGGGCCGCGGCGATGGCCTCTGCCGACAGTCCGGCACCTTTGCCGATCAGGGTGTGTGCGCTCAGGCAATACTGGCAGCGATTGGCTTGACCGGCAGCGAGCGCAACGATCTCGCGCTGGGAGGCATTCAGGCGGCCGGTGCCCAGCGTTTCGGACAAGCCGAGGTAGCCATTGAGCGCCGCCGGCGCGTGGGCCAGCGTGGCGAACAGGTTCGGCACCATGCCAAGCTTGGCTTTGACGGCCTTGAGTGTGGCAGCGGTAGCGGCGTCAGCGGTGTCGATGGTCAGGGGGGCGATTTGGGTCATGTCTATCTCCGTAGTGGGTGAGGTGCAAGAGCACGTGGGCATGATCGCCCTTTGTTTGGTACGATATGGCACGTAAAGTATCAAATACGTAACCTATCGTCTTATATGGAGAGTGGAATGGCGGATCGACTGGCCGGCTTGCTCCGGCACTACTCGCTTTCGGCGCGCGTTTTTCACAGCGGCGCCTTCTGTGGGCAGCATCATTACGCGGCGCCGCATGGCTATATCCATCTGGTGCGGCGCGGCCCGATTACGGTGCGTTCGCCCGTGCATGAAGATCTGCTGGTTACCGAGCCGAGCCTGCTGTTTTATCCGCGCGTGGCGTCGCATCGTTTTGTCGCCGCCCCCGGCGATACCGCTGAGCGGTTGTGTGCGGAGGTCGACCTGGGCGCTTCGACGGGCAATCCGTTGGCCATGGCCTTGCCGTCGATGCTGCTGATTCCGTTGGCGGACTTGCCCGGCCTCGGGCCGACGCTAGAGTTGCTGTTTGCCGAAGCCGAGCGCGACCAGTGCGGTCGGCAGGCCGCCATCGACCGCTTGTGCGAGTTGCTACTGATCCAGTTGCTGCGTTATCTGATGGATGGGCGGCTTGGCGCCACCGGACTGCTGGCGGGCCTGGCCGACCCGAAACTCGCGCGCGCCATAACCGCCATGCACGATGCGCCGCAGACCGCGTGGTCGCTCGAGGCGCTGGCGGCGAAGGCGGGCATGTCACGCGCGCGCTTCGCCGCCGCGTTCAAGGACGCGGTGGGCGTCACGCCGGGCGACTATCTGGCCGACTGGCGGATGAACGTCAGTTGCACCCTGCTCAAGCAGGGGCGGCCGGTGGCGGTGGTGGCCGACCGCGTCGGCTACGGCAGCCCGAACGCTCTGGCGCGCGCCTTCCGCGTGCGCATGGGCTGCGCCCCGCGCGACTGGCTGGCGCAGCAGCGCGGTGACGCGGCGCTCAGCGGTTCGTGAGTTTGAGTTCGATTCGCCGGTTCTTGGCGTAGGCGGCGCCGGTGTTGCGCTCGTCGAGCGGGTGAAATTCGCATCACGCCGGAACAACTGGCGGAACTCCAGGTGGCGATCCGTCAACGGCTGGTCAGTCTGTTCGTGCGGCGCGGCCGGCTGGACAAGGCTGAGTCAGTGGCGCAGGTAGCTGGATGACGCTGTCCCGCCCTGAGCCGACGCTCACAGGCGGGGATTTCCAGTGTCGTCATTGTCGGCTATTGGCCGGCAGCAGCCCGTCGTTGCCTGATGGATCCAACCCCTCCGCTGCTATAGTGCAGTCGGCTTCTGACGTTCAGTGCAGCCGTCTTCTGAAAACGACAGTTAAGCCTCATTATGGTTTTAAATACTGGTATCGTTAATCAAGGTTCTATTTTCAATTTATCTGTTGAGTAAACGGTACTTCTGATGAAAATTGGCTATGCGCGGGTGAGTACTCGGGATCAGAACGCAGACCTCCAGATCGATGCTCTGAAAAAGGCAGGCTGCGAGCGGATCTATCAAGACGTTGCCAGCGGCTCAAAAAGCGCACGTCCGGAACTGGATAAATTATTGGTTCATGTGCGAGCCGGTGATGCCGTGGTGATTTGGAAGCTGGATCGTCTGGGACGCTCACTCAAGCACCTGGTCGAACTGGTCGGTGAATTGGCCGCTCGTAACGTTGGCCTGCAAAGTCTGAATGACCCCATCGATACCACTCACGCGCAAGGGCGCTTTGTGTTCAACCTGTTCGCTTCATTGGCAGAGTTCGAACGCGAGTTGATTCGTGAGCGCACACAGGCCGGCTTGTCCGCTGCACGGTCACGTGGTCGAGTCGGTGGCCGTCCGAAGGGGTTGCCAGCTCAAGCCGAAGCGACAGCTATGGCCGCAGAAACGCTGTACCGCGAGGGACGGTTAAGTGTGAGCGCCATTGGCAAGAAACTGCACATCTCCAAAAGTACGCTTTACCGCTACCTCCGGCATCGCGGCATAACGATCGGCGTACCCACAAAAATCTCCCTGCATCTCGACATTACAGTCCCACCGGCAGTGGACGATGCCGAACGGATCGCGACGGTCATATTGCGCCTGGCCGTCGAGAACAACAGCAAGTTCGTGCGTGGCAAAAAGCGGGCAAAAGAGAACATCGAGCGTTACTGCCTGGAACCCTATGGCATGAAGCCACTGGAGTCGGGCAACTACGCACTGAGCATTCCATATCGCAATGATGAGGCATTGGATAAGACGGTACATGATCTGCTGACCGAGATCAGCCAGGAAGCCGAGATGCGCAATTGTTTTATCGAGGCGGATGCCTGGGAAGAGGGCTCTGAGCGGAGGTGGTAAGGCTTACGTTGGTTTTTGGTTCCATTGCTCCCCAAACCCCATTTCCGAGCGCACGATGGCAGGATTGGCATCGGCACGAGCACGCGGCAGGAACGGCGGGCGGCCGTTCAAGATGACCGCAGCGAAACTGCGATTGGCCATGGCGGCGATGGGGCAGACGGAAACCGTGGTTGGCGATCTGTGTGAGGAACTCGGTGTCACTCGACAGACGTTGTACCGGCACGTCTCGCCAAAGGGCGAGTTGCGTCCAGATGGCTTGAAGTTGCTTTCACGGGGCTGATCTTGGCTTGGTGGCGAATGGCTCACTACGGCCAGCAGCGGAAATTCGAGAGCCGAACCACCATCTGACCTGGCATCGGCTTTGATAAATGATGTGCCGCTCCTTGAGCTTTTTCGTCTACAGCATATCAACCAACTCAGAGCTGCCTGAGCAAAGCCGCTGCGACTCTACCTGCCGTATTTGCCGGTAGAGGTTTCTTGAGAAGCAGCATTACGATCGCCTTGGTTAAAGGGCCAAAGCCTCTAGCCCTTGTTGGGCAAGTACATCTTTTTCGGTTCAGCGAGCTGACTCAGCAAGGTTCCAAGTTGCTCCGCTGGCAGTGGGCGGGCATAGAGGAAACCCTGCAACAAATCGACGTTCAATTGCTGCAATATTTGCGCCTGACCCGCTGTTTCTACCCCTTCGGCGACCACGGTCAGCTGCATGCTATGCGCCATATCCGTGACCGCTCGGACGATCGCCTGATCGACGTGGTCGTCCGCAATGTTCATTACAAATGACCGATCAACCTTAAGCGTGTCGACCGGGAATCGCTTGAGATAAGCCAGAGAAGAGTAACCAGTACCAAAGTCATCAATCGAAATCTGGGCACCGAGATCGCGCAATGCCTGCAGCGTCGTGGCAGCGGCTTCTGGATCACACATCACCGCCGTCTCGGTCACCTCGAAGCCAAATTCGATGCGGGTTGGATCGAAGGTGTTGGCGCGGAAAATCCGTTGTACCGTCTCCACCAAATCGGACTGGAGCAGCTGTCTGGCGGAGAGATTGACCGCAACGCCCAGCGGTAAACCGGCATCACGCAGCGCACTCCAGGTTTGAGCGAGGTGACAGGTCTCTTCGATGACCCAGAGACCAATCGGGACAATCAGCCCTGTTTCCTCGGCAACCGACATAAACTCTGCCGGTAGCAGCAGCCCCTTCTCCGGGTGTTGCCAGCGCAACAAGGCCTCGACCGATACCACTGCGCCCGTGGCGGCGGCAATAATGGGTTGAAAAAACAGGCGGAACTCGCCACAGGCGAGCGCTTGGTGTAAATCATTTTCAATACGCAGCCGGGTCGCGACCTGCATCTGCATTTGCTCGTCAAACAATTGGTGCCGGGCGCGTCCGCCGGTCTTGGCTTGATACATGGCGATATCCGCCGAGCCAATCAATTTTTCGGCATCGCAATCCGGTGTCGCCAAGGCAATGCCGATACTGGCGGCGACAAAGACGTTATCCTCGTTCAAGTGGATAGGCGGTGCCAATGCTTCCTGCAGGCGCTGGGCGATAACGGTGGCATCGCGATAACTGGCGACGTCCGGGCAGGCCACCACGAACTCATCGCCGGCGAGGCGAGCGACGGTGTCAGCCGGACGCATCGCCCGCTGCAAGCGTTGCGCCACAGTAATCAGCACCTGATCGCCGGCCTCATGGCCGAAGCTGTCGTTAATGCGCTTAAAGTGATCCAGATCGATAAACAACACCGCCAGGCCGGAGTTGGTCTCATCGCGCCGTGATAAGCATTGTTGCAGTCGATCCAGCATCAGAATTCGGTTAGGCAGGCCGGTCAACGGGTCGTGCAGGGCGCGGTGCTTCAGCTCTTGTTCAACCGCCTTGCGTGAAGAGATGTCGTGGGCGAAGGCGAAAAAACTCCAGCCATAGTCTTCCTCCAGCGACCACAAGGTAATTTCGATGGGGAATTCCCGCCCGTCGCGGTGCAAGGCCGGTAGTTCAAGGCGCTGTCCGAGCACCTGGGCCTGGCCATGGCTGAGGAATCGCGCCAAACCCCGTTGATGCGCTTCGCGGTAGTGGGCCGGTACTATGGTGTCGGAGACGGTCTGTCCGACTGCCTCGGCCTGAGACCAGCCAAAGATGGTTTCGGCGGCATTGTTCCAGTCGGTGATGACGCCACCGGCATCCATGGCGATGAAGGCATGCCCGGCGCTGTTGATGATCTGCCGGCTGCGCTGTTCATTGGCCTGCAGGGCACTCTGGGCTGCGTGTCGCTCGAACACGCGGCCCAGTTGGACGCCAATCTGTTCCATGACATCCAGCAGTTCCGGCGAGGGTTGCCGGGCAATCGGGGCAAAAAATTCAAGCACGGCCGTAATGCTGTTGCCTGAACGCACCGGCAAGGCAAATCCAGCGGCGAGGTCAGCCTGTAGGGCAGTTGCACGACGAGGAAAATTGGCATCGGTACTGGCATCACTCATGCCTAGAGGTAGACCTTCAGCCAACACCCGCCCTGGCAGGCCAATCCCTGCAGGAAAACACACCGCCTCGCTGGCTTGTCGGAAGGCGGTGAAATGGTCGTTCGGGAAATGTTCATCCACATGCCAAATACCCGTTGAACGAAGGCTTCCACCGCTCTGGATTTTCAGCGCGTGTCCCACCGGCCATCCGGTGGCTCGGCAAATACTGCGCAGCGCCAAACGCAGTGCAGCTTCAACGCCGATCGCCTCATTGGCCGCGATGGCGACCTCTTTGAGCAGGTTGATATAGGAGGTGGCGACATTCTCAGAAGTACAATTCACTACGACCGCTTCCTGCAAGGACTCATATTTGATAACCGCTCAGCCCAAATCCAACGTGTCTCTTGGCGCATACGCGGAGCCATTCGGAGGTTGCAGGAACTCGTGGAAACAACCGCCGTACCTTGGCAACCGCCATGTTGTGTTGGTTTAGACGGTCTGAACACACCCCGGCATTTTTCTCCCATCGAGCACAGCCGCTCATGTAGCCGCTCCGCCTAAGACCACCTTCAGCCGCACGGAATGCATCGTGCACCTAAAACATGAAATATGGCAATTAGCCATCAATCATAGGCATTAATTCGTTCTAGATTTTTCCGATCGTACTTGGTTGGTGCTCTCTACAGATAAGGTCGATGGCAAGGCGGGTCAACGGTTCCTGAGTCAATCCGCAGAACGGCTCACCGTCTAATTGCTGATGGAAACTGCAGCTCTTGCATAAACCGAAAGTCGGTACCCTTTCGTTGCGCTGGATGTTTCTCAGCAGATCGCCCAGCAGCAATTCGAGCTCATCTGCCTTCACGCCCATCCGGTTTGTCGCATCAACGAGAAACTTTGGAGGGGTGACGGAAGCCAGCAGGGCTCGTGCTGCATCGGTCAATTCGAGATGAACACTGCGCTTGTCGCGTTGATCTTGACGCTTGACGATAAAGCCGTTGGCCTCAAGGCTTTTTAGGGACTGCGAGACAGTCCCCTTGGTCAATCCAAGGTACTCCGTCACTGCCAGCGGCGTGTTTGAGTAGCGATTACAGCGAGCCAGATACCTCAAGGCGCTCAGGTGAGTGGGCTGAACATTCACCAGCAGCGGGTGCTGACGGTACCACATGCGCATCAGGCTCGAGAGCCGCTCAAAAAGATCAAAAAGCGCTGTTCCAGTCATGATCACCTCCTGAGCAAATAGTATCGTATGAAAACTATATTGACAAAGGTTGTGGACAGACTAGCCTGCAAATTGGTATCGAGTAGATACCATAATAGAGGATACAAAGATGACTACTGCTCGCTTTTACCACGCTGGTTGCGCCGTTTGCATCAATGCTGAACAGACCCTGCTGCACCTTCTGGATCCTAAGGTGAAGGTCGAGGTCGTTCACCTCGGTCAGGTTCCTGCACGGGTCGCTGAAGCCGAAGCTGCTGGCGTCAAGTCGGTTCCTGCCCTGGTTGTCGATGGACAGATTCTGCATCTTAACTTCGGTGCCGCTCTTTCCGATCTCAAATAGGGAGCCACCTTGAAAACACACTTCGTCATGCATTGATTGGGTTAGAGGAGGTTGAAGGCGACGTTAATGCAATCCGATTGGTCGAGGGGCTTGAGATAGTGGTGTATGGGAAGGGGGATGCCGTGTATCAAAAGCCCCGAGATGGGGTTATGATCATTCCACTCAGCGGCTATAGCGCGTCTGGCTTTGATCACGTAGACGGGTGACTACAGATTCTTTAGACCACTACATACGCCAGCGCGTTTCGCTTCATCCGGTCATTTCGAGGCGCACAAAATCTATAAAAATAAATATCTAAAAATATCAATAATTTATTGTGGATATGCGTGATTTTCCGCCTTGTTTCGCCCCCCCCCCCTAGTTACGCGAGGTGTGATGGTCGGGCGGACTCCCCGGTGTCAGGAATTTCTTGGCGGTTGCAGGAGCTGAGTGCAACACGGTTATTGAATTGAAGCCGGAGCATCATGCCGCATTGCCATGGAATTTTGCATGACCTCTCCCATCACCTCGATGGGGCATTTGAAGTCGAAGCGCTTGCGCGGTCGCATGTTCAGTTGCAGCGCAATGGCGTCCAGCTTCTCCTGGCTATGTACCGACAGGTCTGTGCCCTTGGGCAAGTACTGGCGAATCAGGCCGTTGATGTTTTCGTTGCTGCCGCGCTGCCAGGGGCTGTGCGGGTCGCAGAAGTAGATCGCCACGCCGGTTCTTTGGGTGATCTCGGCGTGTCGCGCCATCTCCCGGCCCTGGTCGTAAGTCATGCTCTTGCGCATCTCCAGCGGCATGCTATTGAGCGCGGCGCTGAAGCCTTCCAGTGCCGAAGTCGCCGTCGCGTCGTTCATCTTCACCAACATCAGGTAGCCACTGGTGCGTTCCACCAGCGTACCTACAGACGAGGCGTTGGCCTTGCCCTTGATCAGGTCGCCTTCCCAATGCCCCGGCATCAGCCTGTCTTCAATCTCCGGCGGGCGCACATGAATACTGACCATCTCGGGGATCTGGCCGCGCCGATCCACGCCACCAGAGCGCGGCCGGCGCGTCGTCTTGCCTTGGCGCAGACAGATGATCAGCTCCTTACGCAGCTCACCCACTGGCAGGGCATAGATCGCGTTGTAGATCGTCTCGCGACAGACGTAGGCATCTCGCAGGTTGGGTATGTTCATGCTGCGCAGCTTGCCGGCAATCTGCTCGGGAGACAAACGCTCACGCAGCATATGGGTCACCAGTTCGAAGCGCTCGCTACCCGGCAACAGTTTTCGCATCGGTCGACAAACCTGGCGGCGGGCCTGCATTTGCTGCTGGGCCAGGCGGGCCGAGTAGCCACCGCAAGCACCTCGGTTACGGCGCAGCTCACGGCTGATGGTCGAAGGGGATCGGTTGATCAAGCAGGCAATCCTGCGCAGGCTGAAGCCTTGGGTACGACCGATTTGAATGGTGGCGCGCTCGGCGATTTTCAAGGTA
>NZ_BLJG01000034.1 GCF_009932375.1 Pseudomonas juntendi | reverse complement strand
ACAGGAACCGTGTGATCTTTGAGTCCTGCATTTTGCTGTTGATCTACACCCTCTTCGGCTGAGGCAACACCAGATCCAGCCAAGGATCGCCAGCCCTGAGCATCGCATTGAGTCGCACCAGGAAAACCCGCACAGGGGTGTTCGCTGCGGGGGATTGTGGGAGCGGTGAATGACAGCTTCTGCTCCTACTCGTGCTCTAGGCACCTGCGGCATTCAGCTTGTCATTCACCGCTCTCACTCAAAATTCTAAACCTCTCTCAAGACACAAGCGGCCTTGTGTCGCGACAGGGCTGCGCAGCAGCCCCGGGATCAGCCATGGCGCACCACCTTGCGCACGCAGTCCTCGGGGTTCAACATCTGCCCATCCAGGCTTCTCACCTGTAACGGTTCAAGTCCCTGCCCGCTAGCGGCGTCTACCAGCGCTGAACGCGTTTCACCCGCCTCGAACAAATACCGTTCCCCCCATTGGCGCAAACCCACCACCAGCGGAAATACCGCGCGCCCTTTCCCAGTCAGCACATATTCCTTGTAGGCACTGCCATCCGAGGCTGGCTGCAGCTCCAGCAAACCGCTTTCCACCAGCCATTTGAGCCGTGAGGCGAGGATGTTCTTCGCCAGCCCCAGATTCTTCTGAAACTCACTGAAGCGACGCAGGCCATCAAAGGCATCGCGAAGGATCATCAGCGCCCAGCGGTCACCCAGCACTTCCAAGGCCCGGGCGACGGGGCATTGCGCGTTGTTTGCATCGAGCATGGAGCCACCTTGTCCTGAATGACTGGTTGCAGATTAAAACCACGTTTGTTAAATAGCCAGCAGGTAGTTTCAAAATGAAACCAGATTAACGAGGTCGCGCCATGCAACCTTCACTGACACGCTGGATAACGCTACTGCTTGCCACTGCCAGCGGCATGGCGGTGGCAACGGTGTACTTTGCGCAACCGTTGCTGGACTCGATGGCTGCCGACTTGGGGGTAGCGCGGCAGCAGATTGGTTGGGTGGTTGGTGCGACCCAGGCGGGCTACGCCTTGGGCTTGCTGTTGGTCGTGCCGCTGGGTGACCGGGTGAACCGCAAGCGCCTGCTGCTGGGCCAACTGCTGTTCTCGGCGCTGGCGCTGACGGCGGTCGGCATGGCGCCGAACTGGGCGGTGTTGCTGCTGGCGTTGACCATCACCGGGCTGATGGCCGTGATGGTGCAATTGATGGTGGCGCACGCTGCCAGCCTGGCCGCCCCCGGTCAGCAAGGGCAGGCGGTAGGTACCGTCACCAGTGGCGTGGTACTGGGTATTTTGCTGGCGCGGCTGGTCTCCGGCGGGCTGGCTGACCTGGCAGGTTGGCGCTGCGTGTACTGGATGGCTGCAAGCCTGTTGGTGGTGCTGGCCGCAGTAATGTGGCGCAGCTTGCCCGCCGTGCCTGCAACCCGGCATCGCACCAGCTTCCGCGCACTGATCGCCGGCCAGTTCAGCCTTTACCGGCACGACCGGCTGCTACGTCAGCGTGGGGTGTTTGGCGGGTTGATCTTCGCTGCATTCAGCGTGCTGTGGAGTGCCATGGTCATGCCCCTCAGCGCTGCGCCATTGGCGTTCAGCCATACCGAGGTCGGTCTGTTCGGCCTGGCAGGTGTAGCGGGCACGTTGGCCGCATCGCGTGCCGGGCGCTTGGCCGACCAGGGGCAGGGTGAGCGGACCACGGGGCTGGCGCTGTTGCTGCTGACGCTTTCATGGCTGCCCACGGCCATGCTCGGGCAATCCGTGATGGCGTTTGTCCTCGGCGTGCTGATGCTGGATTTTGCCGTGCAGGCGGTGCATGTCACCAACCAGACGGTGTTGCTGGCCGGGCGTGGCGAAATGGCCAGCCGCCTGATTGCGGCCTACATGTGCTGCTATTCGCTGGGGAGCGGGGTGGGGGCGGTGCTGGCGAACTGGTGTTATGCGCACTGGGGTTGGGTAGCGGTGTGCGGCCTGGGCCTGGCCATCAGCGCGGCGGCCCTGGCTTATTGGCTGTGGCTGCAACGCGCAAGGGCGGCCGGAGCCGCCCTGCAGTGTTCCGGTCAGAACTTGTAGCCTAGGCCGACCATGTACACCCATGGGTCGACATCCACGTCGACCTTGGTCTTGCTGTAGCCCAGCGCGGTGGGGCCGTTGACGCTGGCCTTGGTGTCGATGTCCACATACCAGACCGCGGCGTTGACCAGCAGGTTGTCCGTGAGCATGTAGTCCATGCCCAACTGGCCGGCGATACCTACCGAGTCCTGTAGCTTCAGGTTGCTGAAGCCCTGCTGCTTGCGGGCGCTGCTGAGGTCTTCATCGAAGAACAGGGTGTAGTTGATACCGACGCCGGCATACGGCTGGAACTTGGAGTTCGGTTCCATCGGGTAGTACTGCAGCGACAGTGTTGGCGGCAGTTGCTTGATGTCGGCCAGCTTGCCGTCCAGCCCGCCACCCAGGCCTTTTACGCCTACGGTGTGCTTGAACGGCGTAGCCGCCAGCAGCTCCAGGCCAACGTGGTCGGTGAGCATGTAGGCGAAGGCCAGGCCCAGCTGGGTGTCGCTGTCCAGTGTCGCCTTGGTGCCCGAAACCTTGTTGCCGTCGAATTTCAGGTCGCTGCTGCTCTCATTCGGCGCAGTGGTGATTGCACCGGCGCGAACGATGACATCACCCGCCTGGTGGGCGTGGGCAACAGGGGCGGCGAAGGCCAGTGCCGCGAATGCGGCACCGAGCAAGGACTTGTTCATGGAAGCTCCCAGAGGACGTTAATAATCGAGTAGTCCAATGGTACGGATGGGTCTGAACAGAATGTTTGACCCAGCTCAACGAAGCGTCTTCATGAACCGGTAATAGCGCTCACTTCAGCTCATAAGCGTAGATTTTCTCGGCTTCCATCTGGTAGCCGGCATCGGCCAGTTCGCTGCTGGAGGCTTTGACCTGCATTTTTCCCTCGATCCAGTAGGGTTGATAAAGGTCTTCGACGCGCACGCCCATTTCGCTGAAAATGTGCACGATCTGGTTCGAGGGCGGTGGCGGCACATGGATGCACGCGCCGTAGTAAGGCACCAGCAGAAACTCGGTGGTGCGCCCCTCCTCGCTGACTTCCAGCGGCACAATATACCCGGGCAGTTTGACCTGCTGGCCATCGAGGCTTTTCACCACCGGCGCGTTCGGCGCCTGCTGCCGGGCTGCTGGCGCAGACTCGGCGGCCAGGGCGTTGCTCAATTGCGACATGTCGTGCAAGGGGGTGAGTTGCGGTGGAATGACCGGGGCGCCTTCCGGGATCAGCGCTGGCCAGTCGAGCTCCTTGGGTTCGGCGGCCCACAGCGGCATCGCTGCCGCAAGCAGCAGGATCAGCAGCGTTTGCAGTGCCGGCTTCTTCGCGGGTGAACCCGCACCTACACGGGGAACGCGACCCGATGTAGGAGCGGGTTTACCCGCGAAGCAGGCGGTGAGGTGTTTGATCATTACGCGCACTCATAGGTGTATGGACAGGCCATCGGCCAACGACTGCCGATAGGCGCGCCACGCTGGCACGCTGCCCATCAGCAGTGCAGCCGCCAGAATGATAGCCAGCAAGCTCCATTCATGAGCGGTCGGCAGCGCCAGCGGCAGGTACAAACCATAGTTGGCCTGTACATACCCCTGTGCCAGGGCGATACCCGCATACAGCAAGCCCAGCCCGGCGACGATGCCGACTGCCGCCAGTGACAGCGCCTCCAGCACCAGCAGCCCGGCGATATGCCATGGCCTGGCCCCTACGGAACGCAAGATCGCCATCTCCCGGCGGCGTTCGTTAAGGCTGGTGAGAATGGCCGTGAGCATGCCGATCAAGCCCGTGAGCACAACGAACAGCGAAACCACGAACAAGGCTTGTTCGGCCGTGCCCATCAGGCTCCACAGCTCCTGCAAGGCAACGCCAGGCAGGATCGCCAGCAGCGGTTCGTTGCGGTACTCGTTGATTTCCCGCTGCAGGCTGAACGTGGCGATCTTGTTGTTCAGGCCCAGCATGAACGCCGTGATGGCGGCAGGTTGCAGGTCCATGCTGCGTGCTTGCTCGGCGCTGATGCGCCCGGCGCCACGTGCCGGCACGCCATTGTGCCAGTCGATATGGATCGCCTCCATGCCGCCCAGGCTGATGTGCAGGGTGCGGTCGACCGGTGTGCCGGTACGCTTGAGCACGCCCACCACGGTGAACGGTTTGTCGTCATGCTTGACCAGGCTGATTGCGGCCACACCGTGCGCCAGCACCAGCTTGTCCCCCAGCTTGTAATGCAGTGCCTCGGCCACTTCGGCACCCAGTACCACCTCGAACGGGTCACTGGCGAATTCGCGGCCCTGGCTCAGCTGCAGGTGCTGTTTGCGGCCGTACTGGTAATGCTCGAAGTAGTCGGCAGTGGTGCCCATTACCCGATAGCCGCGGTGCGAGTCGCCCAGCGAGATCGGAATCGCCCACTTCACCCGTGGGTCATGGGCGTAGTGCTGAAAGCTGTCCCAGCGGATGTTGTTGGTGGCGTTGCCGATCCGGAATACCGAATACAGCAGCAGGTTCACCGAGCCCGAGCGCGCGCCCACGATCAGGTCGGTACCGCTGATGGTACTGGCGAAGCTGGCACGGGCCTCGGTCCGCACCCGCTCCACGGCCAATAGCAGGCATACCGACAGGGCGATGGCAAAGGCCGTGAGAAAAGCGGTGAAACGGCGGTTGGCCAGGCTGGCCAGGGCAAGGCGGAGCAGGTACATCAGGCCTCCACGGGCTTGGCGGCACGGTTGAGTTCGGCCAGCGACAGGTGGCGATCGAACAGCGGCGCCAGGCTCTGGTCGTGGCTGACGAACAGCAGGCTGGCACCAGCGGCCCGGCACTCATCGAACAGCAGGCGGATGAACACCTCACGGGTGTCGGCGTCCAGCGCCGAGGTCGGCTCGTCGGCGATCACCAACTCGGGTTGACCGATCAGCGCGCGGGCTGCGGCAACCCGCTGTTGCTGGCCTATCGACAGGCTGTCGGCACGGCGCGCCAGCAGTGCCGGGTCGCCCAGCCCCAGGTGGGCGAGCAGTTCGCCTGCCGCCTGGTGGACACTGCCATGGCGCTGGATGGCCCTTTCCGCCCGGCTGCGGGAGAAGCGGCATGGCAGTTCGACGTTCTCCCTTACCGACAGGAAGGGCAGCAGGTTGAACTGCTGGAAGATATAGCCGGTGTGGTCGACGCGGAACCGGTCGCGTGCACCTTGGCCCAGCGCGGCCAAGTCCTGGCCAAGCAGCCGGATTCGCCCTTGGTCCGCTCGGTTCACCCCGCCCAGCAGGCCCAGCAGGGTGGTCTTGCCACTGCCGCTGGGGCCTTTGAGAAACAGGGCCTCACCGGCTTGCAGGCGAAACGCCGGGATGTCCAGCAGCGGCGCCTGGCCGGGCCAGGCGAACACCAGGTCCTGCACGTCAATCAGTGCCTGACTCATCTCAGAACGCGACCATGGCCTTGGCGGGCGAGGTTTCAACGCCTTTCTGGCCGTTGGGGCCGATCAGCTGCACGTTGATTTTTTGCGTGGCCGGGAAGGCTTTGTACAGGGGAGCCAGGTCCAGCTGGGTGAGTTTCTCCGGGGTGGCGCATGTCAGCTGGTAGTGGGCATTGATATCGCTGTGCATGTGGCCCTTCTCATGCTCGTCACCGTCGTCGTCCGCTTTGGCGGCGTCACCGAACAACGGGCTTTCCAGCGCTTGCTGGTCTTCCTTGCAACCGGCTGCCGAGGCAAGGCCGAACAGCTTCAACGGTTGTTCCAGCTGCTGGCGCACCGCGGCAACCTTGGCCTTGTCGGCGTCGCTGCTGGCAGCGTGCTCGAAACCAACCAGGTTCATGGCGGGGCTGTCCAGCTCCAGTTCCAGGGTATTGCCGTCGAGCACGACATTGAGCTTGGCCACGCCGTGTTCATGCGCGCCCAGGGTGCCATGGGCGTGGTCGTGATCATGGTCATGGTCATGGTCTTCGTGGGCATGGGCCACGGCCAGTGGCAGCAAAGCGAAGGGCAGGGCGAGCAACAGGCGACGCATGGGAGGCTCCGGGGCGGGCTGGATGATTGGGTTATGTTATAACAACTTTTCTGCGTCCTGCCAGCCCGCATGGCGCAGGTTTCATCTTGCGGTAGCATGGGCCATCGACCTTGCTCAAGGAATGCATCGTGAGAATTCGTGGACAGATTGGTGAATGGCCGGTGGACCTGACCATCGAGCTTGAGCCTGAAGAGTGGGCGCAGTTGGGGCGGCAGATTGATGTACCGGTGGTAGCGCAGGCCGCAGCAACACAAACCGTGGCGGCGCCGCGCCAGGATGACGGGCAATGGGTAGCAGCGTGTGATGTATTGCGCCTTGCCGGGCAAATGAGCGGGCCGCAGTTGCTGGACCGGCTGGAAGGGTTGGCGGGGAGCACGGCGGCGGGCAAGCGATTGCTGGTGCGCTTGCGGCACAGCAGTGATGTGAAGGTGGAAAGCGGCGTGGACGCGCCGGTTTATCACTGGGTGGGATAAGCCTGTATTGCCTGTGCTGGCCTCTTCGCGGGCATGCCCGCTCCCACAGGTATTGCACCAGTCTCGAGTTCGGTGGGTATCCTGTGGGAGCGGGCGTGCCCGCGAACGAGGGCGAAGCCCTCGCAATGCTTTTGGGCTAGAACATCGCCGCCGACAGCTTGCGACGATAAACCCCAACCAGCGGGTGATCGCCACCCAGCAGTTCAAAGACCTGCAGCATCGCCTTCTGCGGCAGCCCATTGTCATAGCTGCGGTTACGCTGGAACAGCTTCAGCAACCCTTCCAGCGCCGCCTCATACTGCTGGCGTGCCAACTGCTGGACGCTCAGCTGGTAGGCGGCTTCATCATCCTCAGGGTTCTGAGCCAGGCGGCTTTTCAGCTCCGCCACCTCCGGCAGGCTGGCCGCTTGGCGCAGGAAGGTCAGCTGGGCCTTGGCGCCGGCCAGTGCGGCCTTGTGCTCATCGCTCTTGACCGCGTCCAGTACCACCTGCGCCTCCCCCAGCTCGCCACGTTCGGCCAGGCAACGGGCGTACAGGATCAGTGCCTCGGCATTGCTGTTGTCTTCACCCAGCAGGGCCTGCAGCAGCGCTTCCGCTTCGGCGAAACGGCTTTCGGCGAACAGCGCCTTGGCCTGTTCCAGCGGCGATGCCTGCGGTGCGGCAGGCATTTGCACGTGCGGCTCGAGCATGGCGCGGATCGCCGATTCCGGCTGGGCACCGGCAAAGCCGTCCACCGGCTGGCCGTCCTTGAACAGCACAACGGTCGGCAGGCTGCGAATGCCGAACTGGGCGACCACCTGTTGTTCCACGTCGCAGTTGATCTTGGCCAGCAGCAGTTCGCCCTGGTAGCCCTCGGCGATCTTCGCCAGCAAGGGCATCAGTGCCTTGCATGGCGCACACCACTCGGCCCAGAAATCCACCAGCACCGGTTTGTGGAAGGAGTTCTCGATCACCAGCTGCTGGAAGGTGGCATCGGTAGCGTCGAAAATGTAAGGCGTGTCTTGGCTCATTGCGCTTCTCGCAAACTCGTGAATACCACCACTATAAGGTGTCGCGGCTGGCGTGGTACAGGCTGACCCGGCGGAATTCGTGCGGCTCGGCCAGGTCGGGCAGGGTCAGCGCTTCAAGCACCCCCAGCTGCTGATAGAGCGGGTGGCTGAAGTCGCGTACCCGCGAGTCGGCCACCAGGGCCTGGCGACCACGGCCAAGAAAAGCATCCAGAAGCGGCAGGTTGGCTCGGTCGTACAGCACGTCGGCGACCAGGATCAAGTCGAAGCGGTCGTCCTCGGCGAAGAAGTCGTCGCTGTAGCCCAGTTGCACCCCGTTCAGCGCGGCATTCGCGCGGCAGGCTTGCAGGGCCAGTGGGTCCAGGTCGCAGGCCACCACCTCCCGGGCACCCGCGCGGGCGGCAGCGATGCCAGCAATGCCGGACCCGGCGCCAAAGTCCAGCACCCGCTTGCCGGCCACCCATTCCGGGCGCTCGGCCAGGTAACGGGCCATGGCCAGGCCACTGGCCCAGCAGAAGCTCCAGTAGGGCGGGTCTTCGAGAATGCGCCGGGTTTCGTCGCTGCTGAAGGCGCGGTCCATGTTCTGGTCGTCGATCAGCCACAGTTTCAAGGCGCAGCCGGGCAGTTCGCTGACGACCAGCCGCGCTTCACCGATCAGGCCGCTGAGGGCTTGCTGTAGGGCGAGCGGTGCCACTCAGGGCGCCTTCTCGAAACGTAGCGGCCCGGTGGCCTGGGTCTGCGCCTGGGTGATGCGCAGCGGCGGCAGGTGCATGATCAGCTGGCCGGAGCGGCTGGCGCGGCCACGCAATTCCACGCGTGCGCCGGCCGGGAAGGCTTCGGGGTTGAAGCGCAGTTGGTAGGGCAGGGCCTGGCCGGTAGCGGTCAGGTTGCTGCTGGCCAGCAGACGCTGCGGGCGGTCGCGTTCGTCGATCACCAGCAACGCCAGTTCCACGTCGGCGCCGGCCGGGATTTCCAGCAAAGTGCCGCTCAACTCGCGCTGGTAGGCCGGAAGCGGGCCGGGCGCTTCGGCGGTTTTGGCCACGCGGGCCGGTGCCGGCGCAACGGAGGTATCGGTCTTCGGCCTGTCGCTGCCGCAGGCGGCGAGCAGGGCGGCGCAGCACAGCACGACGAGCGCTCGGTAGTGCATGGAGGAGTCCTTAACGGGCAGATTTCCCATGGATGTTAACCCCTTTGGCTTGTCTTGCCAGTGCAATGCGCTACCATGGCCCTCCCTTTTTTTGTTGCCTGCCACCATGCACTGTCCCTTTTGCGGTGCCAACGACACCAAGGTCATCGACTCTCGCCTCGTCGCCGAGGGCGAGCAGGTGCGCCGCCGCCGCGAATGCGTGGCCTGTGGCGAGCGCTTCACCACCTTCGAAACCGCCGAGCTGGTGCTGCCCCGGCTGATCAAGCAAGACGGCACGCGCCAGCCTTTCGACGAAGACAAGCTGCGTGCCGGCATGCAGCGGGCGCTGGAAAAACGCCCGGTCAGCGTCGAGCGCCTGGAAGCGGCGCTGGCGCACATCAAGAGCCGCCTGCGTGCCACTGGCGAGCGCGAAGTCAAGTCGCTGGTGGTGGGTGAAATGGTCATGGCCGAGCTGCGCAAGCTCGATGAGGTGGCCTACATCCGCTTTGCCTCGGTGTACCGACGCTTCCAGGACCTCGACGAGTTCCGTGAAGAAATCGACCGCCTGGCCCGCGAGCCGGCCAAAGAGTGAACATGCCCAGCCAAGCCGCGATTCTTGACGCCCACTACATGGCGCGTGCGCTGGAGCTGGCGCGCAAAGGCCTGTTCACCACCCACCCGAACCCCCGTGTAGGCTGCGTGATCGTGCGCGACGGCGAAGTGGTCGGGGAGGGCTGGCACGTGCGCGCCGGTGAGCCACATGCCGAAGTGCATGCCCTGCGCCAGGCCGGGGAACGCGCCCGCGGCGCGTGTGCCTATGTCACCCTCGAGCCTTGCAGCCACCATGGCCGCACGCCCCCGTGCGCCGAAGCGCTGGTCAAGGCCGGTGTGGCCCGGGTGGTAGCGGCCATGCAGGACCCTAACCCGCAAGTGGCAGGGCGGGGGCTGCGGCGCCTGGCCGAGGCCGGTATCGAAGTGGCCAGTGGTGTGCTCGAGGCCGAGGCCCGCGCCCTGAACCCGGGCTTTCTCAAGCGCATGGAGCATGGCGTGCCCTACGTGCGCGCCAAGCTGGCCATGAGCCTTGACGGCCGTACCGCCATGGCCAGTGGTGAAAGCCAGTGGATCACCGGCCCGGCCGCGCGCTCGGCCGTGCAACGCCTGCGCGCCCGCTCCAGCGTGGTGCTGACCAGCGCCGCCAGCGTGCTGGCCGACAACGCGCGCATGACCGTACGGGGCAGCGAGTTGGGCCTGGATGCCGAAACCACCGCCCTGGCCCTCAGCCGCCCACCGCTGCGCGTGCTGGTCGATGGCCGCCTGCGCCTGCCGCTGGATGCGCCCTTCTTCCAGGCCGGCCCGGCCCTGGTGGTAACAGCTGTCGCAGATGACCCCGGTTATGCCGCTGCCGGCCACGAACTGCTGTGCCTGCCGGGTGACAATGGCCAGGTCGACCTGGTGGCGCTGCTGCACGCCCTGGGCGCGCGTGGCGTCAACGAAGTGCTGCTGGAAGCCGGTGCCAGCCTGGTCGGTGCCTTTGCCCGCCTTGGCCTGGTGGACGAGTACCAGTTGTTCGTCGCCGGTACCTTCCTCGGCTCCCATGCCCGCCCATTGCTGGACTGGCCGATGGAGCGGATGAGTGAAGCACCGCGGCTGAAAATTACCGAAATGCGCGCAGTGGGCGATGACTGGCGGGTCACAGCCGTGCCCCTGCCGGCGCCCGGCGTATAATGCCGGGCTTGCCCCGTGCAAACCGTTTTGAGGAAGACCCCATGTTCACCGGCATCATCGAATCCATTGGCAGCATCCGCAGCCTGACCCCCAAGGGCGGCGACGTTCGCGTCTACGTCGAAACCGGCAAGCTGGACCTGGGTGACGTCAAGCTGGGCGACAGCATCGCCGTCAACGGCGTGTGCCTGACCGCCGTGGAACTGCCTGGTGACGGCTTCTGGGCCGACGTCAGCGTCGAAACCCTCAAGCGCACTGCCTTCATCGACCTCAAGAGCGGCAGCAAGGTCAACCTGGAAAAAGCCCTGACCCCTACCACCCGCCTTGGCGGGCACCTGGTCAGCGGCCATGTCGACGGGGTGGGTGAAATCATCTCGCGCAGCGATAACGCCCGCGCCATCCAGTTCCGCGTACGCGCACCGAAGGAGCTGGCCAAGTACATCGCCCACAAGGGCTCGATCACCGTCGACGGCACCAGCCTGACGGTCAACGAAGTCAATGGCGCCGAGTTCGAGCTGACCATTGTCCCGCACACCCTGTCCGAAACCATCATGGCCGACTACCGCGCAGGGCGTCGGGTGAACCTTGAGGTCGATCTGCTGGCCCGTTACCTGGAGCGCTTGCTGCTGGGTGACAAGGCCGCCGAACCGAGCAAGGGCAGTGGCATTACCGAAAGCTTCCTGGCCGCCAACGGCTTCTTGAAATCCTGATTGAGAAGGGGGTGCCGCATGGCGCTCAACAGCATCGAAGAACTGGTCGAAGACATCCGCCAGGGCAAAATGGTCATCCTCATGGATGACGAAGACCGCGAGAACGAAGGCGACATCATCATGGCTGCCGAGTGCTGCCAGCCCGAACACATCAACTTCATGGCCAAGCATGCCCGTGGCTTGATCTGCATGCCGATGACCCGTGAGCGTTGCGAAACGCTGAAGCTGCCATTGATGGCGCCGCGCAACGGCTCGGGCTTCGGCACCAAGTTCACCGTGTCGATCGAAGCCGCCGAAGGCGTCACCACCGGCATCTCCGCCGCCGACCGCGCGCGCACCGTGCAAGCCGCTGCTGCCCGGGACGCCAAGGCCGAAGACATCGTCAGCCCTGGCCACATCTTCCCGCTGATGGCTCAGCCTGGCGGCACCCTGGCGCGTGCCGGCCATACCGAAGCGGCCTGCGACCTGGCGCGCATGGCCGGTTTCGAGCCAAGCGGCGTGATCTGCGAAGTGATGAACGACGACGGCACCATGTCGCGCCGCGCCGAGCTGGAAGTCTTTGCTGCCGAGCATGGCCTGAAGATCGGCACCATCGCCGACCTGATCCACTACCGCATGATTCACGAGCGCACCGTGCAACGGGTGTCCGAGCAACCGGTAGAGAGCGAGCTGGGTGAGTTCAACCTGGTCACCTACCGCGATGCGGTGGAAGGCGACGTGCACATGGCCCTGACCCTGGGCAAGATCTGCGCCGAAGAGCCGACCCTGGTGCGGGTACACAACATGGACCCGCTGCGTGACCTGCTGCTGGTCAAGCAACCGGGCCGCTGGAGCCTGCGCGCGGCCATGGCGGCCGTGGCCGAAGCCGGCAGCGGCGTGGTCCTGCTGCTGGGCCACCCGCTGGACGGCGACGTGCTGTTGGCGCACATCCGCGAAAGCGCCGGCGACCTACCGGCCAAGGCACCGACCACCTACAGCACCGTGGGGGCCGGCTCGCAGATCCTGCGCGACCTCGGGGTGCGCAAGATGCGCCTGATGAGTTCGCCAATGAAGTTCAACGCGATATCCGGATTCGATCTGGAAGTTGTAGAATACGTGCCCTCCGAGTGACTTGAGGCGGCAATGACGCCCCCAGCTCGAGTCCAGACCCCTGTCGAGGCCGCTTGCAAGCGGCCTCGCTCTTGAATATGAGAATATCGGAATGACCCTGAAGACCATCGAAGGTACCTTCATCGCCCCCAAAGGTCGCTATGCTTTGGTGGTTGGCCGCTTCAACAGCTTCGTTGTCGAAAGCCTGGTAAGCGGTGCCGTTGACGCCCTGGTTCGCCACGGTGTCAGCGAAAGCGACATCACCATCATCCGTGCCCCGGGTGCATTCGAAATTCCGCTGGTGGCACAGAAGGTCGCCCAGCAAGGCGCCTACGACGCGATCATCGCCCTGGGCGCCGTGATCCGTGGCGGTACCCCGCACTTCGAATACGTGGCGGGCGAATGCACCAAGGGCCTGGCCCAGGTGTCCATGGAGTTCGGTGTTCCGGTGGCCTTCGGCGTACTGACCGTCGATTCCATCGAGCAGGCCATCGAGCGTTCCGGCACCAAGGCTGGCAACAAAGGTGCTGAAGCTGCCCTGTCCGCTCTGGAAATGGTCAGCCTGCTGGCGCAGTTGGAGGCCAAGTGATTAGCGACGAAAGCGATCGTTTCAACCCGCGCGATCCAAAACCTGCGGATGCCGGCAAGCCTTCCAAGAGCGCCAAGCGTCGCGAAGCCCGCAAGCTTGCGACCCAGGCCCTCTATCAATGGCACATGGCCCAGCATTCGCTGAACGAGGTCGAAGCGCAGTTCCGGGTGGATAACGATTTCACCGACGTCGACGGTGCCTATTTCCGCGAGATCCTGCATGGGGTCCCGGCAATCAAGGACGAAATCGACAAAGCGCTGGCCCCGTGCATGACCATTGCCCTGGACGAGCTCGACCCTGTGGAACTGGCCGTGCTGCGCCTGTCCACCTGGGAGCTGATCAAGCGCGTAGACGTACCGTACCGTGTGGTCATCAACGAAGGCGTGGAGCTGGCCAAGGTCTTCGGTGCTACCGACGGTCACAAGTTCGTCAACGGTGTGCTCGACAAGCTTGCCCCGTCCCTGCGTGAAGCAGAAGTCAAGGCGAACAAGCGCTGATCCCGGCGCTGCCTGGCCATGGGTGAATTCGAGCTGATCAACCATTACTTCGCCGCCGCGCCCTGCGCGCAAGGCGGCGAAGGCGTGGCCCTGGGGATCGGTGACGATTGCGCCTTGCTCGACCTTCCCCCTGGTGAACAATTGGCGGTGTCGACCGACACGCTGGTGGCCGGGGTGCATTTCCCTGCCGTGTGCGACCCACAACTGCTGGGCCAGCGGTCGCTGGCCGTGGCGGCCAGTGACCTGGCTGCCATGGGCGCGACCCCGATCGGCTTCACCCTTGCCCTGACCCTGCCAAGCGTTGGCCCGGACTGGCTTGCAGCCTACGCCAACGGCCTGAGCCGCATGGCGCACCGCTGCCGCATGAGCCTGATTGGCGGCGACACCACCCGTGGCCCATTGAGCATCACCGTGACCGTGTTCGGCCGGGTGCCGGCTGGCCAGGCGTTACGCCGCAGCGGTGCGCGGCCAGGCGACTTGCTGTGTGTTGGCGGCACCCTGGGCAAGGCCGCCGGTGCCTTGCCGCTGGTACTGGGCGAGCGCCAGGCGCCTGCCGAGCTGGCCGAGCCGCTGCTGGCCCATTACTGGTCGCCGATGCCGCAGCTCACCCTGGGTACATGGCTGCGGGGCAGGGCCACGGCGGCGCTCGACGTCTCCGATGGCCTGCTAGCCGATTGCGGGCATATCGCCAAGGCGTCCGGGGTGGCACTTGAGGTGAACCTGGCCCAGGTGCCAGTGTCTCCTGCCTTGCAGGCATTCCTCGGCCACGAGGCGGCACTGCAGGCAGCACTCACCGGTGGTGATGATTACGTACTGGCCTTCACCTTGCCGCCTGCAGCACTGCCGCCCCTGGCCGAGCTTGGCTTCATCGAGGTACACACCATCGGTCGTGTGCTGCAAGGTCGCGGTGTGACCCTGCGCGACGCACAGGGCCAGGACATCACCCCCGCCCAGCGGGGCTATCAACACTTTAGGGAGACACCGTGACCGATCACCCCAACCAGGTGCCTGCGGAGTTCGTTCCGCCTTCGGTCTGGCGCAACCCATGGCACTTCATCGCGTTCGGCTTTGGTTCCGGCACCTTGCCCAAGGCACCGGGTACCTGGGGCTCGCTGGTGGCCATACCGTTCATCCCCCTGTGGCAGATGCTGCCCGACTGGGGCTACTGGCTGTTGCTGGGCATCAGCATGCTGTTCGGTATCTGGCTGTGCGGCAAGGTCGCCAATGACTTGCGTGTGCACGATCATGAAGGCATTGTCTGGGATGAAATCGTTGGCATGTGGATCACCCTCTGGCTGGTGCCGGAAGGCTGGCAGTGGCTGCTGGCAGGGTTCCTGATGTTCCGTTTCTTCGACATCCTCAAGCCGTGGCCTATCCGCTGGATCGACCGCCATGTACATGGGGGCGTCGGCATCATGCTCGACGATATCCTGGCCGGTGTGTTCGCCTGGCTGGGCATGCAGGTTCTGGTATGGGCGGTTGCCTGAAACAGGGAGCGCGTGAATGGCCATGAGGGTTGTGCTGCTGGCGATGCTGCTGAGTGTCGCCCCGTGGGCGGTGGCTGCCGAAGGCCTGCCAAAGCAGATCCAGCTGGTCAGCGAGGAGTGGATCGACTACACCAATGCTGACGGTACCGGCGTTGCCTGGGACGTTCTGCGCAAGGTGTTCGAGCCGGCCGGGGTCAAGGTGGTGACCCAAAGTGCACCCTACAGCCGCGCGGTCGGCCTGGTGAAACGTGGCGAGGCGGATGCCTGGGTCGGCTCCTACAAGGAAGAGAACGACGACAACCTGTACCCGCGCTGGCACTTCGATATGGATCATATCTATGCGCTGGGGCTGGCCAGCAAGCCTGTGCCCACGTCGCAGAATGTGGGCAAGTACCGCTTGGCCTGGGTACGTGGCTACGACTACGGCAGCTACTTGCCCGATGTGCATGAGTTCCGTGAAATCCAGCGCCGCGAAGGCATCCTGCCGATGCTGGAGCATGACCGTGTGGACTTCTACATCGATTCCCAGACTGAAGTCGATTACGTACTGAACCAGTCATCGCAGCCCGAACGCTTTCGCCGCACCCACGTGGCCGAGCTGCCGCTGTACCTGGCCTTTGCCCGCAACGACCAGGCCAAGGCCCTGCGCGACCTGTTCGACAAGCGCATGGCCGAGCTGGTACGCAGTGGCGAGCTGAAGCCGATTTTCGAGCACTGGCGGCAACCGTATCCGTTCACTGCGGATAGCAAACCGCACTGAGGCCGGGCCTGCCTGGCCTAAGTATCGAACTTTTCGATCTTACCCCGCGGTATTCAGCCAGCCCATATTGTGCAACCTGCTGATACAATCGGCTCACGAGATATGTCCCACTTTTTCCAGGAGCACAACGTGCCCGTCGTCTTTGTTGCCGCCTCTAAACTCCCGACGCCCTTCGCGACCTTCACCATGCACGGCTTTCTTGATGAAGCCACCGGCCGGGAGCATGTGGTGCTCAGCCTGGGTGACATCGCGGATGGTCAGCCGGTGCTGGGGCGCCTGCATTCCGAATGCCTGACCGGCGATGCTCTGTTCAGCCAGCGCTGCGACTGCGGCTCGCAGCTGGAGGCCGCACTGCAGGCAATCGCCCGCGAGGGCCGCGGCGTATTGCTGTACCTGCGCCAGGAAGGCCGTGGCATTGGCCTGCTGAACAAGATTCGTGCCTACGAGTTGCAGGACGGCGGGGCGGACACCGTGGAAGCCAACGAGCGCCTGGGGTTTGCCGCCGACCAGCGTGACTACGCCATGTGCCTGCCCATGCTCGAACACCTGGGCGTGAAGGCGCTGCGGCTGATGACCAACAACCCACGCAAGGTCAAAGCCCTGACCGACATGAGCATCGTGGTTGCCGAGCGAGTACCGCTGCATACCGGGCATAACCCGCACAACCGCTACTACCTGGCAACCAAGGCCGGCAAGCTTGGCCACATGCTCGGCAACGAACACCAGGGCGAGGTGCCCCAGGCGTGACCCGCGCCGAGGTCAAGCGGCGGCTGGCGCTGGCCTGGTGGCAGTACCTGGCGGTGGGCCTGCTGCCGCTGCCGGTCATGAGCTGGGCTTTTGGCGGCGGTGAGGCGCTGGTGCCGATTCTGGCCATGCCGTTGTTCATTGCCGGCGCGGCCACCATGTTCCTCAGCCTGCCACGTTTCGGTGCCTACAAGCGTGCACTCATCGCCACCTCGAAAGCCCTGGGTACTGCTGAAGAGCCTGCCGCGTGGATCGAGCTGGCACGGGTACGGCGCCTGGCCATGTTGTACGCCTGCTTCCCGGGCTGGGTCGCAGCGCTGTCTGTAGGGGGCGGTCTTGAAGCGGTGCCGCAGATCCTGTTGGCGATATCCACCGTGGTGGTGTTGTACCTCTACCGCATTCCACGACAGCTCGGCTGATGCGCCTGCTGCCTGGCCTGCTGGCACTGTTCGCCTGTGCCGCGCTGGCTGGCGAACCCTTGCGAGTGGTCAGCCTGGCGCCTTCGATGACGGAAATCATGCTCGAACTGCAGGCCGATGACCTGCTGGTGGGTGTGCTTGATGGGGGCGAACGGCCAAATGCGTTGCGCGATTTGCCCTCGGTAGGCCGCCAAGGCCAGCTGAACATGGAGCGCCTGCTGAGCCTGCGCCCCGACCTGTTGCTGCTGTGGCCAGGCAGCGTGCCGCCGGCGCAACGCGAGCAGCTCAAAAGCCTGGGTATCACGACCTTCAGCGCCGAACCCCATGACCTGGACCAGCTCATCGAGCAGATCGCCGCGATTGGCGAGCGCGTCGGCCGTGCCGAGCAAGGGCAGCAGTATGCCCGGGCCCTGCGCGAGCGGTTGCGGCAACTGCGCCAGCAGTACCGACGTGACGAGCCCTTGCAGGTGTTCTACCAGGTGTGGGATCGGCCTTTGTACACCCTTGGTGGCCGCCAGGTGGTGAGCGACGCACTGGCCGTATGCGGGGCGCGCAATGTGTTTGCCGACCTCAGCCAACCGGCGCCGCAGGTGAGTGTGGAGTCGGTGTTGCTACGCAACCCCCAGGTCATCCTGGCCGGTGACCAGGCGCAGTTGACCCGCTGGCTGGCCTGGCCGCAGTTGCGCGCCGTTGCCCACGCCGGTTTGCTGGTGGTACCCGATAAAGGCCTGGAGCGCCCGAGCGGGCAAATGATTGAAGCCACCGCCCGCTTGTGTGCGTTGCTGGCCGCTAAAGCGCCGGCGTCCACGTCACGCTGAACAGCAACGTGCGGCCTTCTTCGCGGTACGGGTGGTAGGCCCCTTCGTAGCTGTACAGGGCGCGGCTATAGCGGCGGTCCAGCACGTTATCCAGTTTGGCTTCCAGTTTCACTTCGTCGCTGGCAGCCCAACTGCCACGCAGGCCCAGCAAGCTGTGGCCACCGATGCGGTTGCGGTTGGCCTCATCGTCATAGCTGCTGCTGACGGCCTGCCAGCTGGCGCCCGCGCTGAAACGCCCGAAGTCGCGGTCAAGGTCCAGGCTCAACGTGCGCCGGGCGCGGCAGGCCAGGGTGTGGCCAGTGTCGCGGTCACGTGGGTCGATCAGTGCCATGCCCAACTGGGCGCGCCAACTCGCCCACTGCTGGGACAAGGCCATTTCCAGGCCGTTGATGCGTGCCGAGGCGACGTTGCGCGGGATCGAGTCCTGGCCAAATACGATGGCGTCGCGCAGGTCGGTCCGGTATAGCGAGGTCTCCAGGCGGGTGGTGGTCGCCAGCTGGCTGCGCCACTGCAGCTCATAGCTTTTCGAGTGCTCGGGGTCCAGGTTCGGGTTGCTGTATTGCGGGTAATACAGGTCGTTGAACGTCGGTGCGCGGAAGCCTTCGCTGTAGGACAGCAGCACATCGTTATCCGCGTTCAGCGGCACGGTCAGGCTGCCACTCCAGGTGGTCTGGCCGCCAAACTGCTGGTTGCGGTCGTGGCGCACGCCCAGCTCTGTGGAAAACTGCTCGCCCTGGTAGCGGTGCTGGGCAAAGACCGCCCGGTTCCAGCGGCTGTCTTCGGTGAAGTCGGTACTGGCATGGACACGGTCTTCATACCAGTCCCCACCGATCAGCAATGTGTGTTGTTCGCCCAGGGCGAGGTCGTTCTGCCAGGTCAGCTGATCGCGGTAGGTGTTGAACACGAAGCGCTCGGCGCTCAGCTTGTCACGCTTGTCGTCGCGGTTCTCGCTGTGGGCCAGTTCCAGGCGCGAGCGCCAGGCATCGCTGAGCTGCGCAGCGAAATAGCTGCCCAGGCTGCTGACGCTGAAGTCCGTGTAGGGCTTCTGGCCGAAGCTCTCGAAGGTTACCGGGTCGAACCCCCCGAACGGGTTGTCGTATTCACTGCGGCCACGGCTGTCGAGCAGGTTGACCCCGGCCTCGAAGCGCTCGCTGAAGGTGTGGCTCAGGCTCAGGTTGAAGGACTGGTTACGGTAGGCATCATGGTCGCCGTCACTGGCGAAGGATGGGCCAGTCGAATCGATGCCGGCTGTTTCATCCAGGCTGGCACCGAGGTTGAAGCGGGTCGCGTCGTTGCCGCCGGAAAGCCCCAGGCTACGCTCGACGGTGTGGTGGGTGCCTGCCGCGATGCGCAGCCGCGGCTGCAGGCCGGGCGTGTTGCTGCGGCGGGTGAAGATCTGGATCACCCCGCCGATGGCATCGCTGCCGTACACCGCCGAGCGCGAGCCACGCAGCACTTCTACCCGTTCGATCTGGTCAACGTCGAGGAACTGCAGGCCGCTGTCGCCCGAAGTGGCGTTGGCAATGCGTACGCCATCCACCAGCACCAGGCTTTGCGCCGCCTTGGTACCGCGTATGAAGATGCCCGGCAGGCTGCCACGGCCGCCAGTGGGGGCCACTTGTACGCCGGGTACGCGGCTTAGCAGGTCGGTGATGCTGGTGGGTTGCAGGCGGTCGATGTCGGCGCGGGTGAAGACCGTGTTGGCGGCGCTGGTGGCGGTGCGTGACTCGACCTGGCGGCTGGCGCTGATCAGCACGTCGGGGAGCTTCAGCGCGTCATCGCGTTCGGCGGCGATTAACAATGTGGGGGCGCAGAGTAGCGCGGCACAGGCAGATTTCTTCATAAGCAGTACCATTTTGCGAGGGCTGCGCCCTCGATCGCGACACAAGGCCGCTCCTACAGGTATTGCACAAACCGGTAGAGCGGGCGCGGTCTCTGAGCGGCCTTGTGTCGCGAAAGGGCCGCAAGGCGGCCCCGGGGATTACAAGCCGAGCTTGGCCATGCGGGCTTTCACCGAAGCCTCAATCCCGGCCGCATCCAGCCCGCATTCGGCCAGCATCTGCGCCGGCTTGGCATGTTCGACGTAGATATCAGGCAGGCCCAGGTGCAGCAGCGGCTTGACCACGGCCTGGCTGGCCAGGAACTCGCCTACCGCAGCGCCAGCGCCACCCATGATGGCGTTCTCTTCGACGGTGACCAGCAGCTTATGGCTGCCAGCCAGTTCCAGCACCAGGGCTTCGTCCAGAGGTTTGACGAAGCGCATGTCGACCACGGTGGCATTGATCTGCTCGGCAACCTGCATGGCCTCTGCCAACTGCACGCCGAACACCAGCAGGGCGACTGTCTGGCCTTGGCGGCGGACCACGCCCTTGCCGATTTGCAGCGGCTCTAGGTCGCCGCTGATCGGCGCGTTCGGGCCGGTGCCGCGGGGGTAGCGCACGGCAGCCGGGCCGTTGTACAGGTGGCCGGTGCTGAGCATCTTGCGCAGCTCGTTCTCGTCGCTGGGGGTCATCACCAGCATGCCCGGGATGCAGCGCAGGTAAGACAGGTCGTAGCTACCCGCATGGGTCGGCCCGTCTTCGCCCACCAGCCCGGCGCGGTCGATGGCGAACAGCACATCGAGGTTCTGCACCGCCACATCGTGGATGAGCTGGTCGTAGGCGCGCTGCAGGAAGGTGGAGTAGATCGCCACCACGGGCTTGCTGCCCTCGCAGGCCATGCCGGCTGCCAGGGTGACGGCGTGCTGCTCGGCGATCGCCACATCGAAGTAGCGTTGCGGGTAGCGCTCGCTGAAATCGACCAGGTCGGAGCCTTCCTTCATCGCCGGGGTGATGCCCACCAGGCGGTTGTCGGCAGCGGCCATGTCGCACAGCCACTGGCCGAACACCGCGGAGTATTTCGGCCCGCTGGCCTTCTTCGGTGCGACAGGCTTGTCGGCGGGCTCCAGCTTGGTGATGGCGTGGTAGCCGATAGGGTCGAGTTCGGCGGGGGCGAAGCCCTTGCCCTTCTTGGTCACCACGTGCAGGAACTGCGGGCCCTTCAGGTCACGCATGTTGCGCAAGGTGGCGATCATGGTGGGCAGGTCATGGCCGTCGATCGGGCCGATGTAGTTCCAGCCCAGCTCTTCGAACAATGTACCCGGCACCAGCATGCCCTTGGCGTACTCTTCGGTGCGCCGGGCGATTTCCCAGGCACCGGGCAGGCGCGACAGCACTTTCTTGCTGCCTTCGCGCATGCTTGCGTAGGTGCGGCTGGACAGGATTTTGGCCAGGTAGTTGGAGAGGCCGCCGACATTGCGCGAAATCGACATGTCGTTGTCGTTGAGGATCACCAGCATGTCGGCATTGACTTCCTGGGCGTGGTTCAACGCCTCGAAGGCCATGCCGGCGGTGAGGGCGCCATCACCGATCACGGCGATCGACTTGCGCGCGCTGTTCTGCAGGCGGGCGGCAATGGCCATGCCCAGCGCTGCGCTGATCGAGGTACTGGAGTGGCCCACGCCAAAGGTGTCGTACTCGCTTTCGCTGCGGCGCGGGAAGGCGGCGATACCGTCCTTCTGGCGCAGGCTGAGCATGCGGTTACGGCGCCCGGTCAGAATCTTGTGCGGGTAGGCCTGGTGGCCCACGTCCCACACCAGCCGGTCGTCCGGGGTGTCGAACACGTAGTGCAGGGCGATGGTCAGTTCGATCACGCCCAGGCCGGCACCAAAATGCCCACCGGTCTGCCCCACGGTATACAGCAGCTCCTGGCGCAACTCGTCGGCCAGGGTCTCCAGGTCGGCTTCGGCCAACCGGCGCAGGCCGGCAGGCGTGTCAGCGCGGTCGAGCAACGGCGTGACCGGGCGTTCGCGGGGAATCTCTTGAAACGTCGTGGGCATCAGGCGAGTCGTTATAGGTGTGTGAAGACGCGGCAGTTTACCCCATTGTGGGAAAAGTGCCCATTCGACCACTGCTTGTGACACCCCAATGGCGCGGGTATCCGTGCTTAGTTGCGGCGCTCGACGATATAGCGCGCCAGTGCCCGCAGCGGCTCGGCTTTTTCGCCGAACCCTTCCAGTGCGACCAGCGCCTGGTCGCGCAGTTCGATCGCATAGGCCTTGGCCGCGTCCAGGCCCAGCAGGGCCGGGTAGGTCGGTTTGTCACGGGCGATGTCTGCCCCTTGGCGTTTGCCCAGGGTGGCGGTGTCGCCTTCCACGTCGAGGATGTCGTCCTGAACCTGGAATGCCAGGCCGATGGCCTGTGCATAAGTTTGCAGGGCGTCCAGTTGCTGCTGGCCGGCACGGGCGCTGGCCAGTGCGCCCAGGCGCACGCTGGCTTCGATCAGGGCGCCGGTCTTGTGCCTGTGCATGAATGCCAGTGCCCGCTGGTCGAGCTTCAGCCCGACCGAGCCAAGGTCGATGGCCTGGCCGCCCACCATGCCGGCTGGGCCGGCGGCCGTGGCCAGGGCCTGGACCATGGCCAGGCGGACGCTGTCGGCCTGCGGGCTGAGGTGCGGATCGAGCAGGGCGCTGAACGCCAGGCTCTGCAACCCGTCACCGGCCAGGATGGCGCAGGCTTCGTCGAAGGCCTTGTGCGTGGTGGGCTGGCCCCGGCGCAGGTCGTCGTCATCCATGGCAGGCAAGTCGTCATGCACCAGCGAGTAGGCATGGATCAGCTCCACCGCACAGGCCGCGCCGTTGGCCTGTTCGGCCGGGGCACCCAGGGCTTCGCACGCGGCGTAGGCCAGCAGTGGCCGCACGCGTTTGCCGCCGTTCATCACGCTGTAGCGCATGGCGGCATAGAGGCGTTCGAGTTCTTTGGTCGGGGCGACGAACAGCGGTTCGAGGGCTGCATCCACCCGCCTCTGGCAACTGGCCTGGTAGCTGCCGATCATGCTTCGGGCTCCGCGTCGAAGGGCTGGGCAGCCAGCTCGCCGTCACGCTCCAGCAGAATTTGCACCTTCTGCTCGGCCTGGGCCAGGGCACCTTGGCATTCTCGGGTCAGCGCGATGCCTTGCTCGAAAGCGGCCAGCGACTCTTCCAGCGACAACTCGCCGTTCTCCAGGCGCTCGACCAGTGTTTGCAGGTCTGCGAGGGATTGCTCGAAATCAAGGGAGGATTTTTTGCGGGCCATGGCGACTGTCTCGGAGGCATTCAGAACGGCGCGACACTAGCAGAGCAGGGCGGGGGGAGCAAACTTCCGGGGCCGTGAGGTTGGTTTCACAGGCCCTTTCGCGGGCACGCCCGCTACCACAGGTACATCACAGCCTTCAAGCGCTGCGCCATACCTGTGGGAGCGGGCGTGCCCGCGAATTGGGCCTGTCAGGCCGGCTCGGCTTCCAGCGCCACCATCGCCTCCCGGTACCGCGCCAGCTCTTCAATGGTCAGCACCGGCAGATTGTACTGCCGCGCGTACACCGCCACCTGTTCGCCACGGGCCATGGTCCCGTCCGGGTTCATCAGTTCGCACAGCACTGCCGCCGGGCGCAGGCCGGCAAGGCGGGCCAGGTCCACCGAACCTTCGGTATGCCCACGGCGGGCCAGCACGCCGCCATTGCGCGCACGCAGCGGGAACACATGCCCCGGGCTGACGATATGACGCTGTTCGGCGCTGGAACGCAGTGCCGCAGCAATGGTGGTGAGGCGGTCCTGGGCAGAAACCCCGGTGGTGATCCCTTCGGCCGCCTCGATGGTGACGGTGAAGCCGGTGCCATGGCGGGCCTGGTTGTTCTGCACCATGGGCGCCAGCTGCAACGCGTCGACGGTGGCTTCGTCCAGGCACAGGCAGACGATACCGCTGCAATCGCGAATCATCATGGCCATGGTTTGCAGCGTAATGTTTTCGGCGGCGGCAATGATGTCCGCCTCGTTTTCGCGGTCGTCATCGTCCAGCAACAGTACAGGGCGCCCAGCCTTGAAGGCGGCGATGGCGGCGGAAACATTGGGGTAGTGCGCGTGGTGCTGGGTGGACATGAAACGCTCCTCGTGAATGATCGATGAACGTCTCGGGGCGAACAAAATGCGTGCGCAGGGGCGCCCGGATGGCCCCCGCCTGACGCCTTCTTTCATCCGGACTATGACCGTCGGCTCTGGAGTTGCACCAGATCTGCTGACCCCCGGCATGGCCGGGGCGCTCGCGGGCTCATCTTTCGATTTACCGCCGGTGGGGACTTTCACCCCGCCCTGAAGACCGCCACAGCATACCGCACGTGGCCACCCCGCTGGCAAGCCGCGGTTCTACGACCTTTGGCGGTAGCGTGGGGCGGGCGTTGTGGAAGGTGCTGACAGGCTTACCGCGACATCCCTTCAATCACCTGCTTCAGCGAAGCCGGCAACATAGGCCCATGCCCCAACCCGGCAAACCGCTCGAAACGAACCTGCAAGCCTGGCACCCTGGCCAGGCTTGCCACCAGCTCACGCGCCGGCCGCTCGACATCCCCTTGCACCTGCGTGCGCGGGTTCGCCGGTTCTTCACTGCCACGCATCAGCAACAGCCGCGGCCGGCTGCTTCCCAGGCGCTGCTCGAGCCCCTGCGCCTCACCCACGATCGCGCCGTTGTGCCACCATAGCGAAGGGCTGGCAGCCGCATAGTCGCTGAATGACCAAGGCCGGGTGAAAAGCGCATGCAAAACGGCCAGCCCGCCATAGGAATGCCCCCACAATGTCTGCCGTTGCAGGTCGATCGGTGCCACATCTGCCACCATCGCCCGCATGCGCCCGGTCAGCAGGTCCAGGAAAACGTCGGCACCGCCACTGGGCGCTCCGGTCAGTGGGTCAAGCTGCTCAGCCTGGCCAGGCACCGCCGGGGTGTAATCCCGGGTGCGCCCGGCACGGTCGATACGCTGCTCGGTCTGGTACCCCACCGCCACCAGCAATGGCGCCTGCCCTGCGGCAAGCCGGCCCAGCTGCTGGCCATCCAGTGCGCCCAGCGCGGCATTGCCATCGAGCATCCACAGCACCGGGTAGCCCGCCGCTGGCGCCGGCTGGTTCGGTTTGCCGACCCACAGCCGGTAATGCCGCTGGCCGTCGGCCGAGTCCAGGTCGAGCTGAGTGAAGCGGTAGGCCAGGTCATGGCGCTGCAGCAGTGAGGTGTCCATCTTCTGCTCATGGTCGGGCTGCGCAAGGGCAACATGAGCAGCAAGCGGCTGTGCCAGGCACAGTGCCATCGTCACGGCCAGGGTCAACTTGCTCATCAGGCATCTCTTCAGGGCTTTGCAGGCGCGCAAAGCGGGAACAGCAAGATGATAATCAGTCCTGATTGAGGGTAAAGCGCATTAACTTTCTAAACAGTCCCGGGCCGCCGGCAAGGTCATGTGCAGGCACAGGCCTGGGTGGCCATTGCTGGCCCACAAGCGGCCACCCTGCAGTTCGATGGCGCGGCGGGCGATGGCCAGGCCCAGGCCAAAGCCAGCGCCACTTTCGGTCAGCCGCTGGTAAGGCTGGAAGATGCGCTCCAGGTCGGCGTGCGCGACCCCCGGCCCCTGGTCACTCAGGCGCAGGTGCCAGTAATCCCCCTCGCGCCAGCCATCCAGGCTGACCCGGCCTTCGGCGGGCGAGTGGCGAACGGCATTGCGGATCAGGTTTTCCAGGGCCTGGGCCAGGCTGTCGAGGTTGGCCTGCACCCGGCACGCGGTGCCCAGCGAACAAGGCAGGCGGCTTGGCGCCCAGCCACTTTCGAAACAGACGTCCTGGCACAAGGCTTCCCAGACGGCCACCATCAGTACCGGCTCGGTCGGCAGGCTGGGCTGTTCGGTGTCCAGCCAGGCCAGGTCCAGGGTGTCCTCCAGCAGCTTTTGCATGTCGGCGACTTCGCGGTCCAGGCGCTCGCGCAACTGCGGCGGCGGCAAGTCGCTGTCATGGGCGATGCGCAGCCGCGCCAACGGCGTACGCAGCTCGTGGGACAGCGTACGCAGCAGCAGGCGCTGTTGCTCCAGGCTCTGGCGCAGGCGTACCGCCATGTGCTCGAAGGCTTGGGCCAGCTCACCCAGCTCATCGCGGCGCTCCTGCAACGGCAGCGCGGGGCTGTCTAGGTCGTCGGCCCGCAAGGCGTCGGCCCGGTCCCGCAGGCGGTTCAGGGGAACTACCAGATGGCGGTACAGGGCCAGGCCCAGCAACAGGGCAAGCAGGGTGGGGGCGACCCCATGGGTGATCAGGTGGGTCCAGGGCGTAAGGCCAGTGGGTAGCAGGCGTTCGGGTAATTGCATCACCAGCCGGCCGTTTTCGGGGTGTTGCGGGAACGCGATGCTGACGTACGGCAGTTCGTCCTGCAGGCGCCGGCTCATGGGCCAGTTCAGCTTGCGCATGAAGGTAAGGTGGCTGGCCTCCTCGGCGCTCAGTGGCGTGGTGCCCAGGCTTTGCAGGTGGGGGCCGATCAAGGCTGCCCAGGTGCCTTCGGTACGTTGCAGCTGCCTGCGCCAGGCTTCGGCGCCCGTGGCGCCGCCTTGGTTCCAGGCGTGTTCGGCCTGTTGCGCGTAGCGCGCCAGGTATTGCTGGTCAGCCGGCGACAGGAAGTAGGTACTGCGTTCCACCGACAGCCCCCAGGTCCAGATTAGCCAGGTCAGCAGCAGACAGAAACCGACCTGCAACAGGGCCAGTTTCCACAGTAGGGGGTGCCGCCGCATCAGGGCTGGTCCGTGTCTATCAGTATGTACCCTTGGCCCCTGACCGCCTGGATCTGCAGGTGCTGGGCGCTGATGTCGGCCAGCTTGCGGCGCAAGTTGCACACATGCACATCCAGGCCACGGTCCAGGCGCGTGTAGGCGCGGTGCAGCACGGTCTGGTAGAGGAAAGGTTTGCTCAACGCCTCGCCGGGGTGAGCCCGCAGCGTGGCCAGCAGGCGGAATTCGGATGCGGTCAGCCCGGCAGGCCTGCCCTGGTGAAGGGCGTCCTGGCGTTCATGGTCCAGCATCACTGCCCCCCCATCGGCCCGCAACGCCGGCCCGCGGTCGAGCGCCACGCGCCGCAGCAGGGCATCGACCCGGGCGTCGAGTTCGGCCAGGCTGAACGGCTTGGGCAGGTAATCGTCCGCGCCCCGGGTGAAGCCACTGATGCGATCCTGTTCGGCCCCCAGCGCCGACATCAGCATCACTGGCACCGCTTGCTGGTGGCGCAGTTCGTCCAGCAGGCTGAGGCCGTCGATGCCCGGCAGCATGATGTCCAGCAAAATCAGGTCGAAGCGTGATTGCCGTATGGCATTCAGGGCCTGGCTGCCATTGGCGCAGGCCAGCACCTGAAACCCACGGTTGAGGAAATGGCGTTCCAGGTCCTGGCGCAGGCGTGGGTCGTCTTCGGCAAGGAGCAGTGAGGTGGGCACGTTGAGCCTTGAATGAGAATTTCTATCAGTTAGCCATCATCCCATTGACCGTGGGGCGAGGGCAACGCCGCAATGTGTTAAGAAGGTTAATCATGCTGCACCCCGGTTTTCGCTCCGGTATCTTCCGCAAAAAGCAATTTCTGTCGTTTGCGAATTATTATCAATTGGGCGAGGGTGTGTCATGAGCGGTTTGAACAGTGTGGGGGGCCCGCGACGGGTGCGGGGCTGGCTGGTAGTAGGGCTGCTGGCGCCCTTTTCGGTGTCGGCACTGGCTGAAACGGTAGCGACGCAGGCGGCCGGTGGTGGCAACTCGCTCGACCTGCCGGCACTGACCATCGAGGGCAACCGCCTGTACGACATGCTGCCTTCGGAGCAAAGCGGCGGCTACAGTGTCGATGCTGCAACCGTGGGCACCAAGACCCCGGCGGCGCTCAAGGACATCCCGCAGTCGATCACCGTGTACACCCAGGATTACGTCAAGGATCGCCAGTTCGTGCACCTGGATGACCTGGCCAAGTACACCGCCGGCCTGCGGACCCTGACCAACGACAGTGGCCGCTCATCCATCTATGCCCGTGGCTACGAGTACAGCGAGTTCAATATCGACGGGCTACCGGCGCCTATGGCCAGCATCTTCGGTACTGTGCCGTCGTTGGCAGCGTTCGACCGGGTCGAAATCATGCGCGGTCCGGCGGGGCTGTTCAGCAGCACCAGCGAGCTGGGCGGCATCGTGAACATGGTGCGCAAGCGCCCCACCGCCGAGTTCCAGGGCCACGTCGAAGGCAGCTATGGCACATGGGACACCAACCACGAAGAACTCGACCTGAGCGGGCCGCTCGACGATGCGGGTCGTGTGCGTGGGCGCTTCATCGCTTCGCGTGATGACACCAATGGCGAGGTCGACTACAACGCCAACACCAGCAATAGCTACTATGGCGCCCTGGACATCGACCTGAGCGACGCTACTGCCGTGTCGTTCGGCCTGATGCACGAAGTGAAGAACATCACCCCGCATAATGGCTACCCGGCCACCTTGTCGGGTGAGGTGCCCGACTTCAGCCATTCACGCTTCCTCGGGGCCGACTGGAACTACTTCGACGGCAAGACCACCGACCTGGTCGCCGAACTGACCCACCGCTTCGACAACGGCGGTTACGGCCGTATTGCTGCCCGTGGCTCCCACCGCGACACCCAGTACCTGTACGCCTTCACCGCCACCAACGCCGCTACCGGTGGCAATTCCGAGCGTGCCAGCGCCCGCGATTTCACGCAGGACACCTACTCGCTGGACGCCAGCTACAGCCAGCCGTTCGAGACCTTCGGCCAGGTCAGCGAGTTCGTGGTCGGCAGCGACTACAAGAACTACGACACCGAGTACCTCAATGGCACGACCAACCTGGGCGCCATCAACGTCAACACCTACTCGCCAAAGCAGTTTGCCAAGCCGTCGCCCAACTACAGCACCGAAACCGGTATGCAGGAAGAGGAATATGGCCTGTACTCCAAGGTTACCTTCCGCCCCGTCGAGCGCCTGGCGCTGATCGCCGGTGGGCGTTTCAGCTGGTACCGCGGTGACTTCTACACCACCACCCTCGGCAGTGGCGCCAGCACCAACGACAGCAAGCGCGTCGACGGCCACTTCACCCCATACGGCGGCGTGGTCTACGACCTCACCGACACCCACGCGCTGTACGCCAGTTATTCGCAGGTGTTCAAGCCGCAGTCAGCCACCGACAGCAGCGGCCGGGTTTTGAAGCCCCGGGAAGGCGAGCAGTATGAATTCGGCTTGAAAAGCAGCTACTTCGGGGGCGACCTGAACACGCGGTTGTCGGTATTCCGCCTGACCGACAAGCACCGTGCTACCACCCTGTACGACGCCGACGGCGTGGCGACCACCGACTCGGTAGCCGCCGGTGAAACCCGAGTCAAGGGCGCGGAAGTGGAAGTAAGCGGCAAGCTGACGCCGAACTGGGAACTGCTGGCCGGCTACACCTGGATGGAAACCGAAACTGTCAAGGGCGATGCCGAGACCACGGTCTTCATCATGCCGCGCAACCAGGCCTCATTGTGGAGCAAGTACACCATCAGCCAAGGCCCGTTGAACGGCCTGGCAATCGGTGGCGGTATTTCGGCGATGAGCAACTTTTACGCCGAGAACGGTGGCGTGCGCATCGATGCGCCAGGGTATGCCACGGTGGATGCGATGCTGTCGTACCCGGTCACTTCGCAGCTGACCGCCACATTCAACGTCAACAACCTGTTCGACCGCGATTACTTGTCGCGCGTGGGCTCGACGTCGACCTTCAACTTCTATGGGCCGTCGCGCAGCATGATGGTGGGCGCGCGCTATGACTTCTGAGGGTTGCTCTGGCTGAAAGCGCTCTGCCCGGGCGGGCAGGCGAGTATGCGGGGGCATTAAAAAGCCGGCTTGTGGCCGGCTTCTCGGGGACGCTTCCGACTAATTTATGGTAAGCCGCAATCGCCTTAACTGTGTGGCCACAAGGGCCTGAAAGAGATGGCAGACACCCGTGTGAGATGTCGCCGAGCCCTCTGGACTGCGGCTTGCGCCGGTCGGGGCTGAATGTGCGGCGTAGCATACAAGGGCACGCTCTGGATGCCCAGCAAAAAATGGCACAGGTTGTTTCAACCGGGCCGCTGCTGGCGAAAATACGACCAGTGGAACACCCAGCCAAGCACTTCCAGGCCCTGCGCCTGGCGCTGCGCCGGGGTATAGCGCTCAACCGCATAGTTGCGCCGGTCATGGCTGTGCAGGTACAGCGTGCCATGTTGGCCGAGGCTGAGGGTATTCACCCTCAGCGCGCCGTTGTGCAGCACGGCGTAGGTTTCGCCCTCGAACACCTGGGTCATGCTCACGTCGATCACCAGCACCGCCTCCTGCGGGATCAGCGGCAGCATGTTGCTGTCGGGCATCGTCACGCTGATTGCATCGTCGGCCCGAACCCCCAACCCCTGCAGCGCTTTTGCCGGCAGGCGCAGGTGTTTGCTGGCGACTGGGCTGAGCAGGCCGTCATGCAGTTCGTAGTACGGCACCTTGACCAGCCGGCCATGGTCCCCCAGCAGCGGGGACGGCGCGGGCGTGTGCAACTTTCGCGGCCGGGCGTTGCGCAGGATCGGGCTGGGGTGCTTGGGCCCTTCGCCCGTGTGCAGCCAGCGGCGATGCACGCAGAACAGGTCGGCCATTTCGTCCAGCCGTGCCAGGGGTACGCCGCGCTTGACCCAATTGTTGACGTGCTGCGGTGTGACGCCGCGTTGGGCAGCGAAATCGGAAGGGGTAAGGCCGCATTCGTGAAGCAGGGCCCTGAGGCGGTCACCGGAGGTCTTCATGCCAGCGAGTGTAGCGGCGCGGTGCCAGCAAGGATATCAACTTGATGTTGACGGGGCTTGTGTGAAAAGTGGCTGGTTGTAGGGCACAGCTGTAGGGCTGTGTAGGAGTATTCGCCGAGTACAGCGATTGGCCATAAAAAAACCCCGCCATGGCGGGGTTCTTCCTGCAACCGGTATCAGCCCTTGTAGGCAGCGACCGATTTGGTGATCGCGGCACGGGCAGCGTCAGCGCCTTCCCAGCCTTCGATCTTGACCCACTTGCCCTTCTCGAGGTCTTTGTAGTTGGCAAAGAAGTGCTCGATCTGCTGAATCAGCAGGGCTGGCAGGTCGGTGTATTCCTTCACGTCGACGTACAGCTGCGAGAGCTTGTCGTGAGGAACCGCGATGACCTTGGCGTCGCCGCCGCCGTCGTCGGTCATGTTCAGTACGCCAACCGGGCGGGCGCGGATAACCGAACCTGGGGCGACCGGGTACGGGGTAACGACCAGCACGTCGAGCGGATCACCGTCGTCCGCCAGGGTGTTCGGGATGAAGCCGTAGTTGGCTGGGTAGAACATCGGGGTAGCCATGAAGCGGTCGACGAACAGCGTGTCGCTGTCCTTGTCGATCTCGTATTTGATCGGCGCGTGGTTGGCCGGGATCTCGATGGCGACGTAGATGTCGTTCGGCAGGTCTTTGCCCGCCGGAATCTTGCTGTAGCTCATTGGGCAGTGCCCCCGTGTTTGACCAAAAAAGTGGCGGCGATTATAGGCACATTCTGCCGGGGCATGCCACGCCTGGCCTGATGTGCGGCCGCGTCAGGCGTGGCTTTCGCGGTAGTCGGGGTGCTCGGCCTGAAGCCGGCGCAGGCGCGCCAGCGGGTCTTGCCGGTAGAACAGCGCCAACTGCTGATAGACCAGTGGATAGGCCTGATGGAGCAGGTCGGGGGCACTAAAGAAGTACTCGCTGGTGACGGCAAAAAACTCGGCGGGGTTCTCTGCCGCATAGGGGTCGATGGCGGTTTCGGCGTCGGGGTTGGCATCGAGCTGGCGGTTGAGGTCGTCGTAGGCCTGTTGCATGGCGGTAGCCCACTCGGCCACGGGCATGCCGCTGTGCAGCGGCGGCAGGCCGTTGGCATCGCCATTGAGCATGTCGAGCTTGTGCGCCAGTTCGTGGATGACCAGGTTGTAGGCCTCCCAGCCGCCACTGGCCAGTACGCCGTTCCAGGCCAGGATGATCGGGCCCTGCTGCCAGGCCTCGCCACTGTGCTCGCCGTCCCACACGTGCTCCACGCCACTGGCATCGCGGTGGCGCTGCGGGCTCTTGAAGTCGTCGGGGTAGAGCACGATTTCGTGAAAGCCCTGGTACCAGTTCAGTTCGCCCAGGTGCAGCAGTGGCAGTTGCGCCTGGGCGGCGAGCAGCAGCCGCTGCTGGTCGCCCAGTTCAACGCCCGGCAGGCACGTGAGGTGCTTGTCGAGCAGGAACAGGATGCAGGCTTCGCGCAGCCAGTGGTCTTCTTCGTCGGTGATGCCGTCCAGCATCGGCAGGCATTCGCGTACGGCCTGCCATTGCTGTGGCGTGATCGGGTAGCGTGCCAAGGCCCGCTTGCGCCGCCAGGCGCGGAACGACCACATACTGGCCGGTCAGTGCGCCTTGGCCGCGCGGCCCAGGCGGGTACGCAGCAGGCCGAGGATCATCGGTACCAACGACAGGATGATGATGCCCACTACCATCAGCGACAGGTGTTGCTTGATAAACGGCACGTTACCGAAGAAGTAGCCCAAGGTGACCAGGCCACCTACCCACAGCAACGAGCCGGCCACGCTGAAGCCCAGGAAGCGCGGGTAATGCATGTGGGCAATACCGGCCACGAACGGGGCGAAGGTGCGCAGAATGGGCAGGAAGCGCGCCATGGTCACGGTCTTGCCGCCGTGGCGCTCGTAGAAGTCGTGGGTGCGCTGCAGGTAATCGCGACGGAAGATCTTCGAATTGGGGTTGTTGAACAAACGTTCGCCCGCCGTGCGCCCGATCACGTAGTTGGTGCTGTCGCCCATGATTGCAGCAGCCATCAGCAGGCCGGCCAGCAAGACCGGGTCCATGCCGCCCCCTGCGGCTACGGCGCCGGCGATGAACAGCAACGAATCGCCCGGCAGGAAGGGCATCACCACCAGCCCGGTTTCACAGAAGATCACGGTAAACAGGATGGCATAGATCCAGGGGCCGTAATTGGTGACCAGCAAATCGAGGTAGGCATCGAGATGCAGGATAAGGTCGAGCGGGTTGAAATCCATGTACAGCACCTGTGTTCTTGGGCGTAGGCTCGGTTTACCGGCGGATGGGTAAATTTTCACACATGACAGGCGGGCCATTATACGGCTAAGTGACGATCATGCCCGGGGAGTTTGTAGCGGGGGGTTACTGCACGCAGTAGCGCCGTATCTGCCCCTGGGCGGGCTTGCCCGCGCAGGGGTGGACGCAGGTCAATCCGGGTTGATGGGCAGGATGTAGCTCTTGAACTCGGTATCTTCACGAAAACCGATGGACTCGTAGGTCTTGTGCGCCGTGTCATTGTTGCTGCTTGTGGACACCCGCATGCGCACGGCGTTGGTTTCCTTGGCCATTTTCTTCGCTTCGCGCATCAGGTGGTCGGCTACCAGCATGCGCCGGGAGTCCTCGGCCACGTAGATATCGTTGAGAATCCATACCCGCTTCAGCGACAGCGATGAATAGCTCGGGTACAGCTGGCAGAAGCCCAGCAGCTTGTTGTCGTCATCATCGGGGAGCGCCAGGTAGATCACCGATTCGTCCCGCTGCAGGCGTTTTTCCAGGAAGCTGCGCGAGCTGTCGGGATAGGGCAGTTGCCCATAGAATTCACGGTATTTGACGAACATAGGCGTCAACAGGTCGAGGTGTTCCAGTTTTGCCTTGATGATGCGCATGTGCGGCCCTCAGAGTCCATTAGGGAAAACAGCGGATTGCCAGCAGCTTCGAGGGCATGCTGCCCCAAGCCCGGCCCGCGGCGCAATCCGCTTTGCATGACAGGGTGTTCAGCCCTCGCCAAGCAGGAAGTTGCCTCGCTGCGCGGGGCCATGTTCGCTGTCGATGCTATGGACCTCGGCTTCGTCCTTCAGATTCACCCCCGACAGCTGGCGCCGGCAGGCTTCACGCATCAGGTACAGCAGGCGGTGTGCGGCCATGCCATAACTCAAGCCCTCCAGGCGCACGTTGGAAATGCAGTTGCGGTAGGCATCGGTCAGGCCGACCTTTGGCGCATAGGTGAAATACAGCCCCAGGCTGTCGGGCGAACTGAGCCCGGGCCGCTCGCCGATCAGCATCACTGTCATGCGCGCGCCCAGCAGTTCACCCACCTCATCGGCCACTGCCACGCGGCCCTGCTGCACCAGCACCACCGGTGCGCTGGTCCAGCCGTCGGCGGCGGCCTGTTCCTCGAACCGGCTCAGCAACGGCAAGGTATGCCGGTGCACGGCAAGCGCCGACAGGCCATCGGCAACCACGATGGCCAGGTCGACCCCGCCTGGGTTGGCCTGGGCGTGCTGGCGCAGGGTGGCGACCGATGCTTCGTTCAGGCGCCGGCCCAGGTCGGGCCGTTGCAGATATTCGTGGCGGTCGCTGGCGGCGCTGTGCAGCACCAGGCTGTCGCGGCCGCGTTCAGCCAGCTGGGTAGCCAGGCCAGCGTGGTCGAACGCCAGGTGCACGGCATCACGGGCCTGGGCATGGGCGAACTGGAAGTCCAGTTGCGCCCCGGTCGGCAGGCTGGTACCGCTGCGGCCCAGGGCGATACGCGCCGGGGTCAGCGTGCGCAGGGCCAGCCAAGGGTTTTCAGGGGTAGGGGTGCGATGGTCCATGGTGATCCCTATGCAAGCTGTGCCAAGGCCTGGCGGAAGGCCGGCGGCAGGTTGTCACCGAAGCGCACCCGGCCATCGGCCTGGGTGAATATGCCGGTGCGGGCCAGCCATGCCTCGAATTCCGGCCCGGGCTTCAGGCCCAGGGTCTGGCGCGCGTAGAGCGCGTCGTGGAACGAGGTGGTCTGGTAGTTGAGCATGATGTCGTCGGAACCGGGGATACCCATGATGAAGTTGATCCCGGCCACACCCAGCAGGGTCAGCAGGGTGTCCATGTCGTCCTGGTCGGCCTCGGCGTGGTTGGTGTAGCAGATGTCGCAGCCCATCGGCACGCCCAGCAGCTTGCCGCAGAAGTGGTCTTCGAGGCCGGCGCGGATGATCTGCTTGCCGTTGTACAGGTACTCCGGGCCAATGAAACCGACCACGGTGTTGACCAGGAACGGCTTGAAGTGGCGGGCCACGGCATAGGCGCGGGTTTCGCAGGTTTGCTGGTCGACCCCGTGGTGGGCATTGGCCGACAGCGCACTGCCCTGGCCGGTTTCGAAGTACATCAGGTTCTGCCCCAAGGTGCCGCGCTTGAGCGAAAGGCCGGCTTCGTAACCCTCCTGCAGCACATTCAGGTTAATGCCGAAGCCGGCATTGGCCGCTTCGGTACCGGCGATGGACTGGAACACCAGGTCCAGCGGCACGCCGCGGTTGATCGCTTCGATGGAGGTGGTGACGTGGGTCAGCACGCAGGACTGGGTGGGTATGTCGTAGCGCTGGATGATGGCATCGAGCATTTCCAGCAGGGCGCAGATCGAGGCAATGCTGTCGGTTGCCGGGTTGATGCCGATCATGGCATCGCCGTTGCCGTACAGCAGGCCGTCGAGAATGCTGGCGGCAATGCCGGCCGGCTCGTCGGTCGGGTGGTTGGGCTGCAGGCGGGTCGACAGGCGCCCGCGCAGGCCCATGGTGCCGCGAAAACGGGTGACCACACGTATTTTTTGCGCCACCAGCACCAGGTCCTGCACGCGCATGATCTTCGATACCGCCGCCGCCATTTCCGGGGTCAGCCCCGGCGCCAGGGCGCGCAGGCTGTCCTCGTTGGCCTCTTCACTCAGCAACCAGTCACGCAGGCCGCCGACGGTGAGGTGGCTGACCGGCGCAAATGCCTGGGCATCGTGGCTGTCGATGATCAGCCGGGTGACCTCGTCGGCTTCGTAGGGGATCAGGGCTTCGTTGAGAAAATGCGTCAGCGGGATATTGGCCAAGGCCATCTGCGCGGCTACGCGCTCGCCGTCGTTGCTTGCCGCAACGCCTGCCAGGCAGTCCCCGGAGCGCGCCGGGCTGGCCTTGGCCATGACATCCTTGAGGCTGTCGAAGCGGTAGACCAGGTGGCCGACCGTGTGTACGAAACTTGCCATACAGAATCTCCAGAGCCGCGGGTTGCCCCGCGGCGGGTGGCGCCGGTCAGTGCAGAGCCTCTTCGGCCTGCTGGATCGCGGCGAATTCCTCTTCCGGGGTGCCCGCTACCAGGTGGTGGCGGCTGTAGAAAGCAAAGTAGGCAATTAATACCGCATAGATCACTGCGGCGCCAATCACCACGCGCGGGTCCACCAGGAAACCGGCGACCACGGCGATGCACGCCAGCACCAGGGCCAGGCCGGAGGTGAAGATGCCGCCAGGGGTACGGTACGGGCGCTCCATCTTCGGCCGGCGGATGCGCAGGGTGATATGCGCGGCCATCATCAGCACGTACGACAGCGTAGCGCCGAATACCGCGACCAGGATCAGCAGGTCGCCCTGGCCAGTCAGCGACAGCGCAAAACCGATGATGCCAGGAATGACCAGGGCCATGACCGGCGCCTTGCTCTTGTTGGTTTCCGACAGCTTGCGCGGCAGGTAGCCGGCGCGGGACAGGGCGAAAATCTGCCGCGAATAGGCATAGATGATCGAGAAGAAGCTGGCGATCAGGCCGGCCAGGCCGACCAGGTTGACGAAGCTGCCCATCCAGGTAGCGCCGCCGTAGGCTTTGGCCAATGCTTCGACCAGGGGGTTGCCGGAAGCTTTCAGCGCCTCGGAACCCGCGCCGCCAGGGCCGACCACCAGGATCAGCAGGGCAAAGGCCAGCAGCACCAGCATGGCGCCGATCAGGCCGCGTGGCAGGTCACGCTTGGGGTTCTTGGTTTCTTCGGCGGCCAGCGGCACGCCTTCGACGGCGAGGAAGAACCAGATGGCATACGGGATCGCCGCCCATACCCCGACATAGCCGAACGGCAGGAAGCTGCTGGCGCCGACAGCGTCCGTTTTGGCGATGTCGAACAGGTTGGCTGCATCAAAATGGGGCACCATGGCCACCAGGAACACCGCCAGGGCAATGGCGGCGATGGCCGTGATGATGAACATCAACTTCAGTGCTTCGCCCACCCCGAAGATGTGGATGCCGATGAACACCACGTAGAACGCCAGGTAGATCATCCAGCCGCCAATGCCGAACAACGACTGGCAGTAGGCGCCGATGAAGGTCGCGATGGCGGCGGGGGCGATCGCGTATTCGATGAGGATCGCCGTGCCGGTAAGGAAACCGCCCCAGGGGCCGAAGGCGCTGCGGGCAAAGCCGTAGCCACCGCCAGCGGTCGGGATCATCGAGGAAAGCTCGGCCAGCGAGAAGCACATGCACAAGTACATGGTGGCCATCAGCAGGGTCGCGAGGAACATGCCGCCCCAGCCACCTTGGGCCAGGCCGAAGTTCCAGCCGGCGTAGTCGCCGGAAATGACATAGGCCACCCCCAGGCCGACCAGCAGCACCCAGCCGGCCGCGCCTTTTTTCAATTCACGTTGCTGGAAATAGTCCGAACCGACCTTCTCGAAGTCGACGGAAGAGCCTGCCGGCGAGCCGGCGGATTGATCGCTTGGCATAGTTTCACCTGTTGTTTTTCTTGGTGGGCGGAAGGGGTCCGCGCCGATGGTGATGGGTACTGCAGGAAGCGAGCCAGGGAGCTGCAAGTTGCAAGCTGCAAGTTGCAAGCTGCAAGCTGCAAGTTGCAAGCTGCAAGCTGAAAGAGAAAAGCGAGTCGGCGGGCGATCCGCTTTACTCTTGCGACTTGCGACTTGCGACTTGCGACTTGCGACTTGCGACTTGCGACTTGCGACTTGCAGCTAGTTGCTTAGAAGAAGCCCAACGGATTGATGTCGTAGCTCACCAGCAGGTTCTTGGTCTGCTGGTAGTGGTCGAGCATCATCTTGTGGGTTTCACGCCCAACCCCGGACTTCTTGTAGCCACCGAACGCGGCATGCGCCGGGTACAGGTGGTAGCAATTGGTCCATACACGGCCAGCCTTGATCCCGCGGCCCATGCGGTAAGCGCGGTTGATGTCGCGGGTCCACACGCCGGCGCCCAGGCCGAACTCGGTGTCGTTGGCAATCGCCAGCGCTTCGGCTTCGTCCTTGAAGGTGGTGACGCTGACCACCGGGCCGAAGATTTCCTCCTGGAACACGCGCATGCGGTTGTTGCCCTTGAGCAGGGTCGGCTGGATGTAGTAACCGGTGGCCAGCGAGCCTTCGAGTTTTTCAACCTTGCCACCGGTCAGCAGCTCGGCACCTTCCTGCTGGGCGATCTCGAGGTACGAGAGGATCTTCTCGAACTGCTGCTGCGAGGCCTGTGCGCCAACCATGGTGTCAGTGTCCAGAGGGTCGCCGCGCTTGATCTGCAGCACCTTCTTCATCACCACTTCCATGAACTGCGGGTAGATCGACTCCTGCACCAGCGCCCGCGATGGGCAGGTGCACACTTCGCCCTGGTTGAAGAAAGCCAGCACCATGCCTTCGGCCGCTTTCTCGATGAAGCTCGGCTCGGCTTGCATGATGTCTTCGAAGTACACGTTCGGCGACTTGCCGCCCAGTTCCACGGTAGACGGGATGATGTTTTCGGCAGCGCATTTCATGATGTGCGAGCCAACCGGGGTAGAGCCGGTGAAGGCAATCTTGGCGATGCGCTTGCTGGTCGCCAGCGCTTCACCTGCTTCGCGGCCATAGCCCTGCACCACGTTGAGCACGCCTTTGGGCAGCAGGTCACCGATCACTTCCAGCAGCACGGTGATGCCCAGCGGGGTCTGTTCGGCCGGCTTGAGCACCACGCAGTTGCCAGCGGCCAGGGCCGGTGCAAGCTTCCAGGCGGCCATCAGGATCGGGAAGTTCCACGGGATGATCTGCCCGACCACGCCCAGCGGTTCGTGGATGTGGTAGGCCACGGTGCCTTCGTTGATTTCGGCGGCGCCACCTTCTTGTGCACGAATGCAGCCAGCGAAATAGCGGAAGTGATCGACTGCCAGCGGAATGTCGGCATTCAGGGTTTCGCGGATCGGTTTGCCGTTGTCCCAGGTTTCGGTAATGGCCAGCAGTTCGAGGTTCTGCTCGATGCGGTCGGCGATTTTCAACAGCACATTGGAACGGTCCTGCACCGAGGTACGGCCCCAGGCGTCGGCGG
>NZ_BLJG01000033.1 GCF_009932375.1 Pseudomonas juntendi | reverse complement strand
TTCGGTCAGCGGCAACACTTCTGGAGTACAGCCCCAGCGCCGACCATGCGCTGAAACAGCTTGGGTGACACATCCATCTTGATCAGGTAGCCGGTAATCGCAGCTGAAAGAACCTGCCCGAGGGCAAGGTCTTGTGGCCCGGATTGCCGAGAGAAGAAACGGTGGATACCGAAATAAGCTGTGCTGTCGGCGAAGCGATACACGCCGCCAGCGAAAACCAAAAGACAAGCACTCTGGCAGGAGCCAGGGACTGGCTTGCCCTGAGCGTGACCTCGCTTGCCAATAGCTGTGTTAAAGCCCAGCTTGCGAATGAACTCGCCCAGCTCCAGGCCGGCTTGAAGATCGCCACCAACGCTGTTGATGTAGATCGTGGCTCGCTCTATCTGGTTGGCGCCCAATGCTGTGGCAAGTTGGCGCGGGAGCGCAGGGGTGATCTCTCCGTCGATGTAGATTTCGGCGGGAGCCGACCGACCATCTGGATGCTTAAAGGTCACGGCCTGGATCGAAGGCTCTGCCGCAGAAACGAATGACGTAAACGCCGTTGCGAATATGAAAGATGAGAGAACGCGCTTTAGATTCAAGACTTGGCCCCATGAATGTGCTTGGCCAAGGGTATGAGTTGAGGCTGCCGCTCTGCCACTCAACTCTGAGCAGTCTTCCACTAAGGAGGAATATCCGAGCTAGCGTGGCTTGGCTCGACGCTCAGGTAACTCGCTGATACCCCCTGACTGCAATCGGAGGTACTGCACAGGGTTGGGCATTGGCACTGGGAGGTCTTGGGGTACAGGGCAATCAAGAATATTGCATATGCGGAGGACTAGAGCCTTGTACGCAGAGGCATACCCAAGCTTCTTGCCGATGTACTTAGTCACGGTGGGGCGACCGGGAGAAGACCACCTCCAGCTTGCTCTGCAAGGACCAGAGCTTGAGACAACGAGACTGATACCCGGAACGAAGCGCGAAGCCGACTTCGAGCTTACTCGGCCTGAGAGTATTCCAAGCTCCGCCTCTTTCTTATCTCTCCAGCGCTGGGCCATAGCCATTGCCATCGCCTCATTCACCAATGGAGTGATTCTGAAAACCTCGGAGTGGGTCTGTCGGTTTACACCACGCCCTTGCTGGATCATCGCCCGGTAGCCAACCAGGCTCCCGTCATCCTTGATGGGGAAAATCCTTCGCTTGGCATAGGTGTCAGCGGTCTTCCAGCGACCAACCCCGAGAAAGGGGAGGTCGGGCGCAACGTCCACCTGAACATCGCCTTGTGGGCCGAATTGGCGCGCCTTGCGTGGGTTGGACGCCATTTCATTCCGGCGTATCTGGGAGGTCATTCAGCGATAGTCCTTCAAAGCTTGGCCAGTCATCGTCCGGGGCGGGCAATTCAGACGGCCCGCTTGAACTCTGTTGGCGGGCCGAGGCCAGAACACTCCCTGAGTGGCGAGCCTCTGGGCTCAAAGCCGAATCTGGGGTAGGGCGCGTGCTAGCCGGTCTTAGCCTTCAATAATGAGAGTGCGCACATGGGGTGCCGCACCTCCACTGCCAAGAGACCTGCCGTGACCGAACTGATCGTTGCCGTAAAACAGGCCAAAGCCTGGGGGGTCCATGCCGTTACCGCCAGCGGTGTGATCCTCGCCCTGCTGGCATTGCTGGCCGTACTCGACGGCCAGCCCAAGCAATGCCTGTTGTGGCTCGGCCTGGCGCTGCTGGTCGATGGGCTGGATGGTTCGCTGGCGCGCCGCTATGACGTCAAGGTTGTGCTGCCGCATTTCGACGGCTCGACCCTCGACCTGGTGATCGATTACCTGACCTACGTATTCATCCCCGCCATCTTTCTTTACCGCTTCATCCCCCTGCCGGATTACACGCCGCTGTTCGCCGTGGGCCTGATTCTGCTGTCTTCGCTGTTCTGCTTCTGCAACCTGAACATGAAGAGCAAGGACAACTACTTCGTCGGCTTCCCGGCGGCGTGGAACGTGGTCGTGCTGTATTTCTACATCCTCGATGTGCACCCCTGGATCACCCTGGCCATTATCGTCCTGCTGGCCGGCCTGACCCTGACCAAGATGAAGTTCCTGCACCCGTTCCGCGTGCGTCAGTTCATGCCGCTGAACATCCTCGTGACCTTCGTCTGGATGCTCTCCAGCGCGCTGCTGATTCTGCAGTACCCCGTCAGCCAGCCCTGGCTGCTGGCGTTGTGGTGGCTGGCCTCGGCCTACTTCGTCGGCATGTGCCTGTGGCGCTCGGCGCGCGAGTGGTTTCCGGCGCGCGGATGACGGCGGCCGTCGATAAGCCCTGGTTCGTCTACCTGGTGCGTGCTGCCAACGGCGCGCTGTATTGCGGCATCAGCGATGACCCGCAGCGGCGTTTCGCCCAGCATCAGAGCGGCAAGGGCGCGCGCTTCTTCCATACCAGCCCGGCGCAGGCACTGGCCTATGTCGAAGCCTGTGCTGGCAAGGGCGATGCCCTGCGCCGTGAGCGGGCCATCAAGCGCCTGAGCAAAGCGGCCAAGGAGGTGCTCATTCTGAGCGTTGATGGCGCTTCATCAGCCGTAGGCGGTGTGCGTGACTAGGTTGCGCGGGTAAGCTGGGTGCTTTCGAACCGTCGCGGAGCGCGCCATGCACGAGTTGATCCTTCACCATTACCCGACCTCGCCGTTTGCCGAGAAGGCTCGCTTGCTACTGGGCTTCAAGCAACTGTCCTGGCGCTCGGTGATGATCCCGCCGGTGATGCCCAAGCCGGATCTCACAGCGCTGACCGGCGGCTACCGCAAGACGCCGGTGTTGCAGATCGGTGCCGACATCTACTGCGATACCGCGCTGATCGCTCGCCGTCTGGAAGCCGAGAAAGCCACCCCGGCACTGTTCCCGGAAGGGCAGGGCTTCAATGTCGCGACCCTCGCCCAATGGGCCGACGCGGTGTTGTTCCAGCATGCGGTGTCACTGGTCTTCGCCCCCGAGTCCATGGCGGTGCGCTTTGCCAAGGTGCCACCGGAGTTCGCCAAGGCTTTCGCGGCTGATCGTGCCGCGCTGTTTTCCGGCGGCACGGCCAGCCGTTTGCCGTTGGAGCAGGCGCGTCACCAGTGGCCGGCGCTGATGGGGCGTTTGCAGCAGCAGTTGCAGCAGGGCGGTGGCGACTTCCTGTTTGGCCAGCCCTCGATTGCCGACTTCGCCGTCGCGCATCCGTTGTGGTTCCTGCGCGCCACACCGATCACGGCACCCCTGGTGGACGATTATCCGGAAGTCGCCGCCTGGCTGGCGCGGGTGCTGGGCTTTGGGCATGGCTCACTGAGCGAGATGAGCGGCGAAGAGGCTATCGCCGTGGCGCGCGAGGCAACGCCGGCAGCACTCCCGGACGAGGATTTTATCGATGCCAATGGCTTCCAGCCTGGCCAGGCGGTACGCATCGCAGCGGTGGACTACGGGGTCGATCCGGTGGAGGGTGAGTTGCTGTTCTCCGGGCGCGAGGAGCTGATCCTGCGCCGCGAGGACGAGCGTGCCGGCATCGTACACGTGCACTTCCCGCGCCTGGGCTTCCGTATCGAGGCGTGCTGATCGGTCGTAAAGATCGCGGCTGAAGCCCCTCCCACAAGGCTTACCTCCTGTGAGAAGGGCTTTGTGAGCGGCTGGGTGGGAGGGGCTTTAGCCGCGACAGCATCTCAACGCTGATCCGGCAGCAGAAAATTACCCGGCCCGGCGCTGTCCAGCGTCGGCACTTCGGCTTCGTCCTTGAGATCGACGCCCGAGAGCTGGCGGCGGCAGGCCTCGCGCATCAGGTACATCAGGCGGAAGGTGGCCATGCCATAGCTCAGACCCTCCAGGCGCACGTTGGAGATGCAGTTGCGGTAGGCGTCGTTGAGGCCAACGCGCGGCGCGTAGGTGAAGTACAGGCCCAGGCTGTCCGGCGAACTCAGGCCGGGGCGCTCGCCAATCAGGATCACCGTCATCTTCGCCCCCAGGCGCTGCCCCACTTCGTCGGCCACTGCAACCCGGCCCTGCTCCACCAGGGTAATCGGCGCCAGTGACCAACCTTCCTCCAGCACCTGTTCCAGCAAGCGGTCGAGAAAGGGCAGGCTGTGCTTGTGCACCGCCAGCGATGACAGGCCGTCGGCGATGACGATGGCCAGGTCATAACCACGGCCGTGCTCGGCGGCGTAGTCATCGAGCAGGCGTGCGGCATCCTCGTGCAGGCGCCGGCCCAGATCCGGGCGTTGCAGGTAGGTGTGGCGGTCGGCGGCGGCACTGTGCAGCAGCAGCGTGGGTAACTGGCGATCATGCAGCGCTTCGCGCAGGGCAGTGTGGTCGAACGGCAAATGCACGGCGTCACGCGCCTGGGCGTGGGCGAACTGGAAATCCAGTTGCGCAGCGGTCGGCAGGCTGGTGCCGGCGCGGCCCAGGGCGATGCGTGCCGGTGTCAATTGGCGCAGTTGCTGCCAGGGGTTTGCGGTGGCGGGGGACTTTTCGCTCATGACGGCCTCGATTGATCAGGACAACTGCGCCAACGCCTGGCGAAATGCCGGGGGCAGCTCATCGCCCATGCGCAGGCGGCCACCCTGTTGCTGGAAAATCCCCATGCGTGCCAGCCAGGCCTCGAACTCCGGCGCGGCGTGCAGGCCGAGCACCTTGCGTGCATACAGGGCATCGTGGAAGGAGGTGGTCTGGTAGTTGAGCATCACGTCATCCGAGCCGGGAATGCCCATGATGAAGTTGATGCCAGCCGTGCCGAGCAGGGTCAGCAGCATGTCCATGTCGTCCTGGTCGGCTTCGGCATGGTTGGTGTAGCAGATGTCGCAGCCCATGGGCACGCCGAGCAGCTTGCCGCAGAAGTGATCCTCCAGGCCGGCGCGGATGATCTGCTTGCCGTTGTACAGGTACTCCGGGCCGATGAAGCCGACCACGGTATTGACCAGAAACGGGTTGAAGTGGCGGGCCACGGCGTAGGCGCGGGTTTCGCAGGTCTGCTGGTCGACGCCATGGTTGGCGTTGGCCGACAGCGCGCTGCCCTGGCCGGTCTCGAAGTACATCAGGTTGTTGCCGAGGGTGCCGCGCTTGAGACTCAGGCCGGCTTCGTAGCCTTCCTGCAGCACCTTGAGGCTGACGCCGAAGCTGGCATTGGCCGCCTCGGTGCCGGCGATGGACTGGAATACCAGATCCAGCGGCGCGCCGCGCTCGATGGCAGCGATGGAGCTGGTGACGTGGGTCAGCACGCAGGATTGGGTGGGAATCTCGTAGCGCTGGATCACCGCGTCGAGCATCTCCAGCAGGGTGCATACGGCGCTCATGCTGTCGGTGGCCGGGTTGATGCCGATCATGGCATCGCCGTTGCCGTAGAGCAGGCCGTCGACCACGCTGGCGGCGATACCGGCCGGATCGTCGGTCGGGTGGTTCGGTTGCAGGCGGGTGGACATGCGCCCGCGCAGCCCCTGGGTGTTGCGAAAGCGGGTGACCACACGGGTCTTCTGCGCCACCAGGACCAGATCCTGAATGCGCATGATCTTCGACACCGCTGCGACCATCTCCGGCGTCAGCCCAGGGGCCAGCGCCGTGAGGCTGGCTTCGTCGGCGTCGTCGCAGAGCAACCAGTCACGAAACCCACCCACCGTGAGGTGGCTGACCGGGGCGAAGGCCTGGGCATCATGAGTGTCGATGATCAGGCGGGTGACTTCGTCGCTCTCATAGGGAATCAGCGCCTCCTGCAGAAAGGTCTTCAGTGGCACATTGGCCAGCGTCATCTGCGCGGCGGCGCGCTCGGCATCGCTGCCGGCCGCGACCCCAGCCAGGTAGTCGCCGGAGCGTGCCGGCGTAGCCTTGGCCATCAGTTCGCGCAGGCTGTCGAAGCGCCAGGTCTGGCCGGCCATGCTGTGGGAGTAGCTTGCCATGTATCTGTCCTCAACCAGTCTCTCTCGTTCGCCGTCGGGCAACGCCCGGCGTCTGCTTGGCAGGCGTCAGGCGTTGCGGCGGTTATCAGGCCGGGCTGACCTGCGGCTTGCCTGCGACCGGGTACTCATCCTGTTCGATGATGCCGGCAGCGCGATCCTGTTGCTCCAGTTCCAGCGCCTTGGGCACCGATAGCCAATAGGCCAGGCCGATGGCGGCAAAACCTGCGATCAGCTTGCCGATCAGCACTGGCAGGATGATGGTGGGCTGGAAGTTGGCCGTAAAGGACAAGTGGTCACCCAGCAGGAAGGCCGCGCAGACGGCGAAGGCGATGTTGATCACCTTGTCCTTCGGTGGCATGAAGCGCACCAGGCGGAACATGGCCAGGATATTGGCGATGGTCGCGAGCATGCCGGCGCTGCCCACGGCGCTCAGGCCGACCTTGCTGCCCAGGTGTTCCAGCGGACCGCCGAAGTATTTGCGCAGCAGGTAGACCATGGGGAAGGCGCCCGCCAGCATGATGCCGGTGTAGCCGGCGATTTCCAGGGCGCGGGTCTGGTCTTCGGCGTCCGCGATGATCGGGTCGAAGCCCCAGCCACCAAAGACGATGGTGAACACCCCGGTGAAGTACTCGACGATGGAGAATACCAGCACCAGTTTGATCATCGCGTTCAGGCCACGGCCGAAACCGATGAAGCCCTTGATCATCAGATCCGGCAGAAAACGCAGGCCGGCAGCCAGGGCGACGACGAAGACGATGATCGGCAGCAGGTTGGCGAAGATGCTGCCCAGGCCCATGGCCAGCTGATAGGTCGCCTCGCCATTGGTGGCGACCACTTCGCGGATCATCGGGTCGCTCGCTACCAGCAATACGCTGGCAATCAGTACGCCGAGCGGAATGGTCAGGATGCCGGACATGATGCCCAGTGCCATGTATTTGTGGTCACGCTTATCGAGCATCGCCAGCCCCATGGGGATGGAGAAGAGGATGGTGGCACCCCCCATGAAACCGGTGATCAGCGCCATGACCAGCGCTTCCTTGCTCGACGCCAGCGCCGATGCCAGGTGATAGCCGCCCATGTCCGAGGCGATGATCATGGTCGCGGCCAGTGCCGGGTCGGCGCCGAGGGCGTTGAAAAACGGCCCGCAGGCCTTCTCGATGATCACCGTGAGATACGGGATGGAGGCCATGATGCCGGCCGCCGGTACGAAGATGTAGCCGGTGGCGTGGATGCCCTCCATGAACTCCTTGCCCAGGCCCTTCTCGCTGTCGTAGATGGCCGCGAACGCCCCTGCAACGGCGCAGGCCATGATGATGTAGAGAACGTAATTACCTATCTGATCCATTGCTGTGCCCTGACTGTCTTTATTGAGTGACGGTGCGGTATTGGCCCGCTCGAACACTGCCTTGGCCGAGCCCTCTGCGCAGAGGCAGCAGGGCCGGCTTGCGGACGATCCGAACGGGCGTGAGCCGCGTCTTGTGCATGGCAGACCGTAAACAACGGTGGATTAAAAGAACCCCAGCGGATTGATGTCGTAGCTGACCAGCAGGTTCTTGGTCTGCTGGTAGTGATCGAGCATCATCTTGTGGGTTTCACGCCCGACCCCGGACTTCTTGTAGCCGCCGAAGGCGGCATGCGCCGGGTACAGGTGATAGCAGTTGGTCCACACGCGACCAGCCTTGATCCCGCGGCCCATGCGGTACGCGGTATTGATGTCGCGGCTCCATACACCGGCGCCGAGGCCGAACTCGGTGTCGTTGGCAATCGCCAGCGCTTCGGCTTCGTCCTTGAAGGTGGTCACGCCGATCACCGGGCCGAAGATCTCTTCCTGGAACACGCGCATCTTGTTGTGACCCTTGAGCAGGGTCGGCTGGATGTAATAGCCGCTGGCCAGGTCGCCTTCGAGTTTTTCCGCTGCGCCGCCGGTCAGCACCTGCGCGCCTTCCTGCTGGGCGATCTCCAGGTAGCTCAAGATCTTGTCGAACTGCTGTTGCGAGGCCTGGGCGCCGACCATGGTCTCGGTGTCCAGCGGGTTGCCGCGCTTGATCTGCTTGACCTTCTTCATCACCTCGACCATGAAGGCGTCGTAGATCGACTCCTGCACCAGCGCGCGCGACGGGCAGGTGCACACTTCACCCTGGTTGAAGAAGCCCAGCACCAGGCCTTCGGCGGCTTTCTCGATAAAGGCCGGCTCGGCGTTCATGATGTCGGCGAAGAAGATGTTCGGCGATTTGCCACCCAGCTCGACGGTGCTCGGGATGATGTTCTCGGCAGCGCATTTCATGATGTGCGAACCGACCGGGGTGGAGCCGGTGAAGGCGATCTTGGCGATGCGCTTGCTGGTGGCCAGCGCCTCACCGGCCTCACGGCCGAAGCCCTGAACGATGTTGAGCACGCCCGGCGGCAGCAGGTCGCCGATGATTTCCACCAGCAAGGTGATCGACAGCGGCGTCTGCTCGGCCGGTTTGAGCACGATGGCGTTGCCGGCGGCCAGGGCCGGAGCCAGTTTCCAGGCAGCCATCAGCAGCGGGAAGTTCCACGGGATGATCTGCCCGACCACGCCCAGCGGCTCGTGGAAGTGATAGGCCACGGTGCCGTCGTTGATCTCGGCGGTGCTGCCTTCCTGGGCACGGATGCAGCCGGCGAAGTAACGGAAGTGGTCGGCGGCCAGCGGCACGTCGGCGTTCAGCGTCTCACGCACCGGCTTGCCGTTGTCCCAGGTTTCGGCCACGGCGAGCAGTTCGCGGTTGGCTTCGATGCGGTCGGCGATCTTCAGCAGGATGTGCGAACGCTCCTGCACGCTGGTGCGGCCCCAGGCGTCGGCGGCGGCGTGGGCGGCGTCCAGCGCCTTGTCGATATCGGCGGCGTTGGAGCGGGGGAATTCGCCGATCACCGAGCCATCGACCGGGCTGGTATTGCTGAAATACTGGCCGCTGAGCGGGGCGACGAACTCGCCACCGATGTAGTTGCCGTAACGCGGCTTGAGGGTGACGAGGGCGCCGCTGGTTCCAGGCTTGGCATAAATCATGAGCGTTCTCCGAAACGATGTTGTTGTACGTAGCAGGTGAGCTGACGTTCAACCTGGGTCGATCATGAGCCGATTTCATGGGCGCAACTTGACTGCACAGGGGGCTTGCTGTCGTGCAAAGTCAACTTTGCAGGCGCCGACGCTGCCTGTGTCGTAATGGGTCAAGTCGTCCGCTGCGTTTTGGTGCGGATGTTTCAAAATGACTCACTCGCCCGGCAGGGCGGGGCACGGAGGTGGCGTTTGAACCGTGGTTTTGCGGTGCGACAGTGCAGGCGTATTTCTTGCTTGCCGAAACGCATTGTTACCAAGGAGGCCCCGATGAGTGCCTTTTTCTCCCAGGCGGGTGGTTCGTTCGGCGCTTCGCTGTTGTCCGGTGCGCCGGCTAATGCGGGTGTGCTGGCGGCTGCTGCGAGTGGCCTGTGCGGCTTCATCGAAAAGCAGGGCGGTGACCCGGATCGTATCCTCGGGGTCTCCGGCATCGACCCCGAGTGCCTGCGCCATCCGACCCTGAGCTTGGCGCTGCCCAATTACTGCCAGGTGCTGGAAGAAGCCGCGCATCAGTCTGGCTGCGATAACTTCGGTCTGTACTACGGCCAGCAGTTCAAGCCGCAGGCGCTTGGCCTGCTTGGTTATATCGGGCTGTGTTCGGCGACCCTGGAACAGGCGCTGATCAACTTCGCCCGTGCCTTCCCGCTACATCAGCGCAACAGCCTGATCCGCCTGGTCGATGAGGGCGAGTGCTACCGCTTCGACTATCAGGTACGCCATGGCGCCATTCTCAGCCGCCGCCAGGATGCCGAGTTGACCCTGGGCATGGCCCTCAACCTGGTGCGTCATGTGCTTGGCCCGCAGTGGGCGCCGCGCGCGGTGCACTTTGAACACCCACGGCCGGAGCATTGGCACGAGCACTGTAAGGTGTTCGATGCGCCGGTGTATTTCGAGCAGCCGTGCAATTCCCTGCTGATTCCCAAGCGCGGCCTCGACCGCGCCATGCCGGACAGTGATCCGGTACTGCTGATGCTCATGCAGGACTCGCTGAACCAGATCAGCGCCCTGTGCGGGCGTGGTGAGCGGGATATGGTCAACGATGTGCGCGAGCAGATTCGCCAGCGCCTGCTGTACGGCGAGCCGGCGCTGGAAGATGTCGCGGAAATGCTCGGTATGGCCAGTTGGTCGCTGCAGCGGCGCCTGCGTGAGCAGGGGCTGAGCTTCTCGCAACTGGTGGACAACGTGCGCCGCGAACTGGCCAACCGTTACCTGCGCCAGCCGCAGCTACCCATCTCGCAGCTGGCGCCGTTGCTCGGTTATTCGGAAACCAGCGCCTTCTCGCGCGCCTTCCGCCGCTGGTTCGGCGTCAGCCCACGGCAGTGGCGGCGTGAGGATAGTTCGCTGAGTTGAGGTCAGTAGGCGGCGCGGATGGCGCGCACGTCGTAGCCGTGAATCACTTGGCCGCGCAAGTCGATCACCGGCACGCCTTGGCCACCCAGCGCCTGGTACTGGGCGCGGCCAGCCGCATCGTTCTCGATATCCACTTCGCGATAGACAATGCCATCCTCGGCGAATAACTCGCGGGTCTTGGCGCAGTAACCGCACCACTGCGTCGCGTAGAGCACGATCTCGCCGCTGGCATTGCCGGCCTGTGGCGGGTTTAGCCAGCGGTCGATCTTGTCCCAGTTCTGCCACAGAGCCAGCGCGGCGAGCAGCAGCACAATCGTCTTCATGGTTGCGCGTCCTTGTGCGATAGCGCGGTCATGTCAGGCCCGTAGGGTGGGCTTCAGCCCACCAACAACGATCTCAGCTTCCTAAGGTAGCTCGGGTGCTGACTTGGACTGCTTTGGTGGGCTAACAGGCTGTTGAAAAACTATCTGCGTTGCCACTGCTGCGTTAAAAACAGGCTCGTGCGCGAGTCCGATCAAAATGCTCATTTACAGCTCGTAAACTCCGCTTTTTCGCCTGTTTTTGCCTTGCATTGGCTGCCTCGCCTACGTTTTTCAACGGCCTGCTAAAGCGGATCGCCGCCCGGCCCGCCCTACGAATGCATCAATCCTGCCGCCGCTTGAGCTGATCCTTCAACTGGGTCGGCAACTGACGAATGATCAACATGTCGCGGCCCTCGTCGTATTCGATCTTCGAGCCCAGCAGGTGCGCCTCGAAGCTGATCGACAGCCCTTCGGCCCGCCCGGTAAAACGCTGGAACTGGCTCAAGGTGCGTTTGTCCGCCGGAAATTCCGGCGCCATGCCGTAGTCCTTGTTGCGGATGTGCTCGTAGAAGGCCTTGGGGCGTTCCTCGTCGATCAGCCCGGAGAGTTCTTCCAGGGTAATCGGTTCACCCAGTTTGGCCTGGCCGCTGGCGTAGCCGACCAGGGTCTTGGTCTTCTCGCGGGCCTGTTCTTCGGGCAGGTCTTCGCTCTCGACGAAGTCGCTGAAGGCCTTGAGCAGGGTGCGCGTCTCGCCGGGGCCGTCGACGCCTTCCTGGCAGCCGATGAAGTCACGGAAGTAGTCCGACACCTTCTTGCCGTTCTTGCCCTTGATGAAGGAGATGTACTGCTTGGACTGCTTGTTGTTCTGCCACTCGCTGATGTTGATGCGCGCGGCCAGGTGCAACTGGCCCAGATCCAGATGTTTGGCCGGCGTTACGTCCAGCGCGTCGGTCACCGCCACGCCTTCGCTGTGGTGCAGCAGGGCGATGGCCAGGTAGTCGGTCATGCCTTGCTGGTAGTGAGCGAAGAGCACATGGCCGCCGGTGGACAGGTTGGATTCTTCCATCAGCTTCTGCAGGTGCTCGACGGCCTGGCGGCTGAAGGCGGTGAAGTCCTGCTCGCCATCGAGATAGGCCTTGAGCCAGCCGCTGAACGGGTAGGCGCCGGATTCCTCGTGGAACAGCCCCCAGGCCTTGCCCTGCTTGGCGTTGTAGCTCTCGTTGAGGTCGGCCAGCAGGTTCTCCATGGCTTGCGACGTGGCCAGCTCGCTGTCGCGGGCGTGCAGCACGGCAGGGCTGCCGTCGGGCTTCTTGTCGATCAGGTGGACGATGCAGTGGCGGATCGGCATGGCGGTCTCGTGGGCAAATGAAACAAGAGGCGAAGTTTACCCGAAGCGGGTCATGGATTCTGGTGCGCATGCATCGGTTAACGCTATGCAGCCGCTCGCGGCTAAAGCCCACAGAAGTCGTCGCGGGCTCAGTCCAAGCGATGGACAAACTTCGTGTTGTCCACGAACTGTAGGAGCCCCGCCCCGGGGCGAATGGTGGGTTCAACTCATGATCGAGGTTGCCTGAACCATTCGCCGCGAGGCGCGGCTCCTACCCGTCAGAACCGGCTACTCCACCCTTACGTAGAGTGGATGACGCTGCCCACCATTGCGTCAGCCCAAGCGATGGACAAACTTCGCGTTGTCCACTAACTGTAGGAGCCCCGCCCCGGGGCGAATGGTGGGTTCAATTCATGATCGAGGTTGCCTGAACCATTCGCCGCGAGGCGCGGCTCCTACTCGTCAGAAACGGCTACTTCACTTTTACTTTTACTCAGGGTGGAGACGCTTTTTCCATCCGCTGCGCATCGGTGGACATGAAAAAACGATGTCCACCCTACGGCTGCCGCCGCCGCTGCAACTCGCGCAAGCGCTCGATCACATAGCGCACATGCATGTGCAGCTCGTACAGCTCATTGGAATACGACAGCGGCACTTCCACCGCGGCGAGTTCGTCTTCCAGTTTCTCCAGACGCTCGATTTCGCTGCCGAGCGCATCCGGGAGGGAACCTGCGTGCAGCTTGCGGTCGATCTCGCGCAGGTACTTGTACCAGCGGTAGATGCGCGCGCGGATACGCCACTGGTAAATCGGGCCGACAGCCTTGAACAGCGGGATCATCACCACGATCAGCGGGATCAGCAGGATGATGTAGCGGTCGGCCAGCGAGGCGATGCGAAACGGCAGGTAGCGCTGCAAAATCGGCAGCCCCTTGGCGTAGTAATGCCCGGCATCCTTGTGCAGCTCGAAGGTGCGCGGCTCTGCGCTGGGGAAGGTGCCGGCGGCGTCGAGCAGGGTGCCGCTGCGCATCACTTCACGGCTGGCTTCGAGAAACAGCGGTACCAGGCCAGGGTTGAAGTCGTCGTTGACCACCAGGGTAGCGACTGGAGAGAGGGTGACGATGTCGCGATCCGGCGCATTGCTGGCCAGGTCGAGCAGACCTTCACCGACCTTCACCTGATTGAAGAACGGCAGTCGCGCCTCGTAAGCGGCGGCGTGTTGCCGCTGACCGAAA
>NZ_BLJG01000032.1 GCF_009932375.1 Pseudomonas juntendi | reverse complement strand
TTTCAGGCCCGCGGCATCGGCCACCGAGCGGAATTCTGATATCAAAGGCGCAAACAGCTCGTCCAGGCGATAAACCGCCACATCGGGCCTGACCGCAGCCTGGTCGAGCCGCGAGATATCCAGCAAATCGGTCAGCAGGTCTTCGGCGCCCTCCAGCGCCTGGTGGGTACGCTCCACCAGCACCTGTTCGGCGTCTGGCAGCGGCCGCTCACGCAAGGTGGAGATCAACAGGCGCGCGGCGTTCAGCGGTTGCAGCAGGTCATGGCTGGCCGCGGCCAGGTACTTGTCCTTGCTGCGGTTGGCGGCTTCGGCAGCATCGCGCGCCTCGATCAGCTCATCGGTACGTGCAGCAACCCGTTGCTCCAGTTCGTCATTGAGCTGTTGCAGGCGCTGCTGGGCCTGCTTGCGCTCGGTGATATCGGCCACGAAGCCTTCAACCAGGCCTTCGTGTCCGGGCTTGAGCAGCAGGTTCATCAGCACGTCGAGGTGGCTGCCATCCTTGCGCCGCAGCCGGGTTTCATAGCCATGCAGGCTGTGCTCCCGGGCGAGAATAGCGGTAATCGCCTGTAGCTCTTGCGCACCGCCATCGAACAGGTGGGTCGCCAGGTCGGTCAGGGAAAACAGCACTTGCTGTGGGTCGTCATAGCCGAGCATGCGGGCCAGTGCCGGGTTGGCAGCACGCATGCCGTCCTGCAGGCTGGCCTGGAAAATGCCGTGCACGGCGTTCTCGAACAGCCATTTGTAGCGGTTGCGCTCGGCTTCCAGTTCATCCAGCCGGGCAGACAATTCCGGGTAGTGGCTTTTACGCGCCGAGTGGTCGCCCAGGCCTAGCAGCCCTGCCAGCGCGCGCTGCTGCTCGTCAGAGGGCCTCGCCATAGACCACCTCGACATCTCGCTGGCTCGACGCGCGCGGGTTGGTGAGGATGCACGGGTCATCCATCGCATGTTGCGACAGGAACGGAATATCGGCCGTGCGCACCCCGTGCAGGCCCAAGGTTTCATGGAAGCCGATGGCGTGCTTCAGGGCAATCAGGTGTTCCACCAGGCGGCCGCAGATCTGCCGGTGGTTGAGGCCGCGGCAGTCGATGCCGAAGACCTCGGCAATGACCTTGAAGCGCTCGGGCGCCGAACTGTAGTTGAACGCCACCACGTGCTCGACCAGCACCGCATTGCACAGGCCATGAGGCAGGTCGAGGAAACCGCCGAGGCTGTGCGACATGGCATGCACCGCGCCCAGGATCGCGTTGGAGAACGCCAGCCCCGCCTGCATGCTGCCGAGCATGATCTTCTCGCGCAGGGCGATGTCGCCGGGGTTGGCGATCATTTCCACCAGGTTGCCGTTGATCAGGCGCATGGCTTCCAGCGCATGGGGGTCGGTCAGCGGGCCATGACCGGTAGACACGAACGCCTCGATGGCATGCACCAGCGCGTCGATGCCGGTACAGGCCGACAGGAACGGGTCCATGCTCAACGTGGTTTGCGGGTCGATCAGCGACACGTCGGGCACCACCGCCTTGCTGACGATGGAGAACTTCATGCGCTCCTGCTGGTTGGAGATGATCACGAACTGCGACACATCGGCCGAGGTACCGGCGGTGGTCGGGATCAGGATCAACGGCGGGCTGGGCACGCGAATCATGTCCACGCCCTCGAACTCGAGAATGCTGCGCCCGTGGGCAACCACGATACCAATGGCCTTGCCGCAATCCATCGGGCTGCCACCACCGACCGCGACGATCACATCGCAGTGGTTCTGCCGGTAGATCTCGGCGCCGAGCATCACCTCCTCGACCCGGGGGTTGGGCGAAACGGCCGTGTACAGGCAATAGTCGATACCCTGCGCCTGCAGGCTGGCCTCGACGTCGGCCACCCAGCCAGCGGCAATCACCCCAGGGTCGCTGACCACCAGGACCTTGCGCGCACCAAAGGTCTTGGCGTAGTTGGCCACATTATGTCGGCAGCCGGCACCAAAGATGATTTCAGGCGAAACGAACTTGCGAAGGGGGCTGAAACTCTGGCTCATCGTAAAGCCTGTTCTTATTGTTCTGGAAGATAACCGCCAGCGTAAAGCATCCCGCGGCGAAAGCAACCAGACCAAAGCGGCACAGGCATCATTCGATCCACGCCTTGGCGCGGGCCACCTCCAGGAACGCCAGTACGTCCTCGCCAAGGCCGGGAACCCCCGGAAAACGCTGTGCCAGCTGGTCGATGATCGCTGCCGTACTGCGCTGGCCGTCCAGCAACTCCAGCACCCAGCCGGCACTGGCGTTGAGCTCGATGACGCCCCCGGGGTACAGCAGCACATGGCATGCCTGCAACGGGTCCCAGCGTAGCCGCAAGCCCTTGGCCAGGGCCAGTGTCTGCTGGCGGTCGATCAGTTTCACGGCAGGCACCGGGCGTGGGGATCCGGCCACCTTGACGGTGGCCGGGCAGGCATCAGCGGTTGGCGAAGTACATCGTCACTTCAAAGCCAATGCGCAGGTCGGTGTAGGCGGGTTTGGTCCACATGGGGCATGTCCTCTTCTTGTGCCGGGCGATTCCGGTAGAGGCATTAATGCATGGGCGGTGGTGAGGGCGAATGCTACTTTGGAACGAGTTTGCCGGGTGCATTGGTAGCAACGGGGTTGCCACACATTGCCATCAGGCCAGCCAGGGCGCCTGGGCAGGCGGCCTGGCATTCGCTGCACCGCTACAGCAATGAGGGTGGCTGCGCAGCCTGGCCGCGACACCAGGCCGCTGTGCCAACCGCGCAGGTTCATCAGGGGGTCAGAAGAAGCCCAACGGGTTGATGTCGTAGCTCACCAACAGGTTCTTGGTCTGCTGGTAATGGTCGAGCATCATCTTGTGCGTCTCACGGCCCACACCCGACTTCTTGTAGCCACCGAATGCCGCATGCGCGGGGTACAGGTGGTAGCAGTTGGTCCACACCCGGCCGGCCTTGATGCCGCGGCCCATGCGGTAGGCGCGGTTGATGTCGCGGGTCCACAGGCCGGCCCCCAGGCCGAACTCGCTGTCGTTGGCAATCGCCAGGGCCTCGGCTTCGTCCTTGAAGGTGGTCACCCCCACCACCGGGCCGAAGATCTCTTCCTGGAACACGCGCATCCGGTTGTGGCCCTTTAGCAGGGTCGGCTGGATGTAATAGCCGCTGGCCAGGTCACCCTGCAGGCGCTCGGCAGCACCGCCAGTGAGCAATTCGGCACCCTCCTCCCGGGCAATCTGCAGGTACGAGAGGATCTTGTCGTACTGCTGCTCCGACGCCTGGGCGCCGACCATGGTTTCGGTGTCCAGCGGGTTGCCACGGCTGATCTTGGCGATCTTCTTCATCACCTCGGCCATGAACGGTTCGTAGATCGACTCCTGGATCAGCGCACGCGACGGGCAGGTGCACACCTCGCCCTGGTTGAAGAACGCCAACACCAGGCCCTCAGCGGCTTTCTCGATGAACGCCGGCTCCGCCTGCATGATGTCTTCGAAGAAGATGTTCGGCGACTTGCCACCCAGTTCGACGGTAGACGGGATGATGTTCTCGGCCGCGCACTTCATGATGTGCGAGCCCACCGGGGTGGACCCGGTGAAGGCGATCTTGGCAATACGCTTGCTGGTGGCCAGCGCCTCCCCAGCCTCACGGCCATAGCCCTGGACGATGTTCAGCACCCCGGCCGGCAGCAGGTCGGCGATCAGCTCGGCAAAAATGGTGATCGACAGCGGCGTCTGCTCGGCCGGTTTCAGCACCACGCAGTTACCCGCCGCCAACGCCGGGGCGAGTTTCCAGGCGGCCATCAGCAACGGGAAGTTCCACGGGATGATCTGCCCGACCACCCCCAGCGGTTCGTGCAGGTGATACGCCACGGTGGTCTCGTTGATTTCCGCCGCGCCACCTTCCTGGGCACGAATGCAGCCCGCAAAATAACGGAAGTGATCCGCCGCCAGCGGCACGTCGGCATTCAGGGTTTCGCGTACGGCCTTGCCGTTGTCCCAGGTTTCGGTAACCGCCAGCACTTCGAGGTTCTGTTCGATCCGGTCGGCGATTTTCAGCAGCGCCAGGGCCCGCTCCTGCACCGAGGTCTTGCCCCACGCGTCAGCCGCGGCATGGGCAGCGTCCAGGGCGCGCTCGATATCCTGTGCGCTAGAACGTGGGAATTCGGCGATCGGTTGGCCGTTGACCGGCGAGCTGTTGGTGAAGTACTGGCCAGCCAAGGGCGCCACGAACTCGCCATTGATGAAGTTGCCATAGCGCGGCTTGAAGGAGACGACGGCGCCTGGGGTTCCGGGTTGTGCGTAGATCATGCTGAGCCTCTGCAGGTCAATGCCTGTCCCACGACAGGCGATATGCCGATGGTAAAAAGCCCCGCCTGCCAGGCGAATGCATCGTTGGCAGCGGGGCTCTCGTCATTTGGTAGTAGGGGTCAGGGTTTGGCGCTGGCGGTCTGCTGCAACTGCTTGGGCAACTTGAAGGTCCAGAGCATGCCGCCCTGGTTGAAGTCCTTGACCCGCTTGGCCACTTCGCCGCCCCACAGCGGCACCGCGCCGCCCCAGCCGGACACCACCGATACGTACTGCTCGCCGTCCATTTCCCAGGTCACCGGCGAACCGAGCACGCCAGAGCCGGTCTGGAACTCCCAGACCTTGTCGCCGGTCTTGGCGTTGAACGCCTGCAGGAAGCCTTCCGGGGTACCGGTGAACACCAGGTTGCCCTTGGTGGTCAGTACTCCACCCCACAGCGGTGCATAGTTCTTGTGGCGCCACACTTCCTTGCCGCTGACCGGGTCGATGGCACGTAGCACACCGATGTAGTCTTCGTTGAGCGGCTTGATGGTGAAGCCGGCGCCCAGGAACGCCGCCCCTTTCTTGTAGGCAATGCCCTCGTTCCAGATGTCCATGCCCCACTCGTTGGAGGGCACGTAGAACAGCCCGGTGTCCTGGTTATAGGCCATCGGCATCCAGTTTTTCGCACCGAGGAACGCCGGGGCAACGAACACCGAGCTGCCCTTGGCTTCGCTGCCCGGTGCACCCGGGCGGCTGGCCTCGTTGTAGATCGGCCGGCCGTTCTTGTCCAGGCCAGTGGCCCAGGTGATTTTGTCGACGAAGGGGAAGCCGCGGATGAACTTGCCGTTGGTGCGGTCCAGCACGTAGAAGAAGCCGTTGCGGTCGGCAGTGGCGGCGGCCTTGATCTCTTTGCCGCCGTCCTTGTAGTTGAACGAGATCAGCTCGTTGACGCCGTCAAAGTCCCAACCGTCGTGTGGCGTGCTCTGGAAGTGCCATTTGATCGTGCCATCGTCCGGGTTCAGTGCCAGGCGCGATGAGGAATACAGGTTGTCCCCTGGGCGCAGGTGGGAGTTCCACGGCGCCGGGTTGCCGGTGCCGAACAGGATCAGGTTGGTTTCCGGGTCGTAGTAGCCGCCTAGCCACGGCGCTGCACCACCGGTCTTCCACAGGTCGCCCGGCCAGGTCTTGCCGGCTTCGCCACCGGAAATACCGTTTTCGATGGCCTTGCCGTCCTTGTACACATACCCCATGTGGCCTTCCACGGTGGGGCGCATCCACAGCAGCTCACCGTTTTCCGGGTTGTAGGCCTGGATCTTGCCCACCACACCGAACTCGCCGCCAGCCACGCCGGTAATCAGCTTGCCGTTGACGATCATTGGCGCGGCGCTGATCGAATAGCCTTCCTTGTGGTCGGCCACCTTCTTGCTCCACACCACCTTGCCGGTGTCCTTGTTCAGCGCCACCAGCTTGGCGTCGAGGGTGCCGAAGAACACCAAGTTGCCGTACAACGCCACGCCCCGGTTGATCACGTCGCAGCATGGGCGGATGTCATCGGGCAGGCGCGCATCGTACTGCCACAGTTTCTTGCCAGTTCGCGCGTCCACGGCGAATACCCGCGAGTAGGAGCCGGTCAGGTACATCACCCCATCCTTGATCAGCGGCTGCGCCTGTTGGCCGCGCTGCCTCTCACCGCCAAAGGAAAACGCCCAGACCGGGCGCAGTTCCTTCACGTTGTTGGTGTTGAGCATGTCCAGCGGGCTGTAACGCTGGCCCTGCACGCCCAGGCCATTGGTCACGATCTGCTGGGAGTTCTTCGGGTCCTGGAGGATATCTTCATTGCTGACGGCGGCGTGGGCAGCGCCGGCCAGCAACATGGCGCTGAGCACCAGGCTCACGGCGAACGCGGGACGACGTGGGGATCGGGTCATGTCGGCTACCTTTGGTTTTTTTGTTGTGCCCGGGAAATTTTCCCGGTGTGCCGGGAATTCTTGGTCCCGAGGTGTTTGCCAACAATTGCTCGCAGTGTGGAGATTTCTAGTTCCTTGGTAGCAGCTGCCTTTTAAACGAAAGGGGCGCAAAGCGGCCCCTGGGTTGGTGTCAGCGGACATTGCCGGCGCTGCTGCGCCGCCCTTTCGCGACGCATGGCCGCTCCCACGCCGTAGTGTCTGGCTCAGGGCGTACTATCTACCCGCCGAAGTTGCCGGCGTTCGTACCGCGGGTATAGGTGGCTGACACTGCGAATAAGTTCGTAACGCGTCAGGCTCAGGCCAGCAAAGCGCTCGGGTATCGGGCTGCGAATCATTTCGGCCATGTCGTCGCCACGGGCGGCGCCGTCGCGCAGCAGGTTGTCCAGCCAGGTGAGGTAGTCGCGCATCTGCACAAAGGGTTGCGCATCACTGGCCAGCGGCCCGTGGCCGGCTACCAGCTGCTTCCAGGGCAGCGCCAGCAAGGTGTCGAGGTCGTGCAGCCACACATCGAGGCCCGGGCTGTTGGGGGTGGTCAGGGCACGCTGATAAAACAGCAGGTCGCCGGCAAACAGCACCCCGGTCGTTTCATCGAGGATCGCCAGGTCCGCTCCGGTATGCCCGCGCAGCCCGAGCAGGCGCAGGCGGTGCCCGCCCACCTCGCGCACACCCGGCTCCACGACCCGGGTCGGCAGCACCACCTCGGTGCCTCGCATCCAGTCACCAACCAGGCGGTACATGTTTTCCGCCATGGCATCGCCTTGCTCGCGCAGCAACGCTGCGGTGCCGGCCAGGGCGCCGATGGGCACGTCGGTGAACGCCTGGTTGCCCAGCACATGGTCCGGGTGATGATGGGTCAGCAGCACTTCCAGCACCGGCTTGTCGGTCACCGTGGCAATCGCCTGGCGCAAGGCCTCGCCATAGCGTCTGGACGGCCCGCTGTCGATCACCACCACCCCCTCGTCGGTCACGATGAAGGCCGTGTTGACCACGTTGCCGCCATTGGCCTTGGCGAAATTGTCGGTACTGCCCTCCAGCAGCCAGGTACCCTCGGCAATCTGCCGGGGGGCGAGCCGGTAATCCAGGTTGGCCTGGGCCGGAAGGCCCAGGCACAACAGCAACAGCAGGATCCAACGCATGGCAGGCGCCTCGGTTCAGGTGTGGATGGCGACCGCGCTCAAGGCACTGCCGCCTCGAACTGGTTACCGCTGTTGTCCTGCAACAACAGCCGGGTCGGCCCGGGGCCCTGGATATCGAAACTCAGGTTCGGGTTCTCGCTGACCGCCGGGTACAGCGTCAGGCTGGCCAGGCGCTGGCCATCGGCGCCTTGCAACTCGGCGTGGTTGAGGTAGAACTCGGGAATGCCACTGACCAGGCCGTTGTCCATCGGGTGCGCCACCTGCAGGCGCAGGCGGCTGCTGTCGCCACGCGGGTAGCGGCCCCCCAGCACCTCGCCGAGGTGCTCTTCCCAGCCGGGCTGGGTGCGCACCACGCTGGGGGCGGTACAACCACCGCCGGCAGCATCGATCAGGGTCGAGCCCACGTGCCACAGGCCGTCGCGCGTGAGCACCGCCGCGCGAAGTGGTGTGGCCTGCTCGATACGGATACGCAGCGATAACCACGGCAGTACCCGTTCGCCGGGCTGGAAGTCGACAATGCGCGGCAGCGGGTTGAGTTCGGCCCAGGCAATGATGCGCACCACCTCGCCAGTGAACGCGCGGGCATCGATTTCCAACGGCACCTGGCGTGCGTCCTCGGCAAAAGAGGGAGCCAGCAGCTTGACCCGCTCATCGAAGACGAACGCTGCCTGGTCGAGCAGTTGCTTGTGGTAGAAGTCCCACATCACCGAGGGCACCGGGTCCTGGCTGGCACGCGGCTCGCTGGCCAGGGCCTGGCTTGCCCAAGGTAGCCAGCAGGCCAGCAGCAAGGTTGCTTTGAGGTTCATGATCCGCTCCCATTTACCGGGCTGCCGAGCCCAGGCTACTGGTACATTTCCGGCACCTGGTAACGCAGGCCGTACTGGGCATAGATCGCCTGCATGCGCCCCTCCCGAATCAACACCTCTAGCGCCTCCTCGACCGCATAGGCCAACTGCCGGTTGCTTTCATGCACGGCCATGCCGATGTCCCAGGCCTGCTTGCCCAGGCTGGGGTACGCATTTTCCGCCAACGCCAGCTGTGGGTTCGCGGCCTCATGCAGTTGCCAGTCGACCTCGCCGCGCATGGCCATCACCGCGTCTACCTCACCGGCCTGCATGGCGGCGAAGGCTTGCTGCACGCCGGGATAATGGTGGGTCTTGGCGCTGAGCATGCCGTTGAACACCGAGGTCAGGTAGAACGACGGCACGCTGTCGACCTCTACCCCAATCGGGTGCTGCTGGAATACCGCGACACTGGCCACCGAAGGCAACCGGCGGCGGTCATAGGCCACCTGCCAACGTTCTTGCTGATACGGGCCGAACATCACCACCTGAGCGTTTTCCAGCTCGCCTAGCTCGTTGCGCTTATGCGCATAGTCGTGGTCGTAGGGCACCCGCAGCATCAGGTCTGCCAATTGCTGATGACGCAGCGGGCTGCCGCGCCAGATGTAGTCGCGCAGGTCGTCGTCGAGCTTTTCCCCAGGCGGCGCCCAGATCAGTTTCAGGCGCACGCCCATCGCCTCGGCCAGTGCCTGCGCCAGGTCCACATCCACACCCCGCGGCTGGCCGTGGTCCTGGAAACTGTAGGGCGCAAAGTCCTTGTACACCGCTACCTTGAGCTCCCCGGCGGCGATGATCGTGTCGTAGTTGCGCACTTGCGCCTGGGCCGCCGCACAGCACAGCAACAGGGCACTGAACAGCACCGCCATCAGGCGCATGGCCGTTACTCCTCGACGTGCACGCTGTCCAGGTATGTGCGCACCGCCCACAAGGCCTCCTGGCTCAGGTAGTCGGCCATTTTCGGCATGTACACGCGGCCGTCGCGCACCGCGCCATGGCGCACACGCTCGACGAACCATTCATCGCCGGCGTCGCCGGCATCGAGCAGCCGCAGGTCCGGGGCAATGCCGCCAGACTTGGCTTCCAGGCCATGGCAGGCCGCGCAGTTCTGGTTATAGGCCGAGGCGCCGATCTCGACTGCCTTGTCGTGTTCCGGCGAGCTACGGTAAGGGTTGAGCGCCGCCCAGCCGTCTGCGTCCAGGCTCACCCCAGCGTCCTTGACCGGGGTCAGCCCCTCGGTCTCTACCGCCTGTGGGACTACATTGCCATGGGCCCAGGCCGTACCGGTCATTACCGCGCCGGCCAACAAGCCTGCAGCAAGCCACACATTGCGTTTTGTTGTCATTGTTATGCCCTCACCATTGCACGCAAAGCCTCAACCACAGAGGCCGTGTCGCCATCTTAAAAACACCCGGCATACGGCCGAATGCTGCTTTGGTGGTCGCGCCTTCCTCCCTTGGTAGTAGGGCTTGTGGCGAACGGCCAAATGAGGTGCCGACCGGGAACTCTTCCCGGCAATGGCGGGATTTTTTCCGTATCCGGCGAGCGCCCCGGCGGCCCACCCTGTGCAGGCCAAAACCTCCACTGGGAACTGCAACCATGACAATAAGATCGCTACCCGCCCTTTCCCCTCTGGCCTTGAGCGTGCGCGTGCTGCTGATGGCCGGTAGCCTGGCCTTGGGCAGCGTGGCAACAGCGGCCACCCCCCCTGCGGCACCTGCCACCAAGAACGTCACCTGGGAAGACATCGCCAACGACCACCTCACCACCAACGACGTGCTGCAGTACGGCATGGGCACCAATGCCCAGCGCTGGAGCCCGTTGGCCCAGGTCAACGACAAGAACGTGTTCAAGCTCACCCCGGCGTGGTCCTACTCGTTCGGCGACGAGAAGCAGCGCGGCCAGGAATCGCAGGCCATCGTCAGCGACGGTGTGGTCTATGTGACAGGGTCGTACTCACGGGTATTTGCCCTCGATGCCAAGACCGGCAAACGCCTGTGGACCTATAACCACCGCCTGCCCGACAACATTCGCCCCTGCTGCGACGTGGTCAACCGGGGCGCCGCCATCTACGGCGACAAGATCTACTTCGGCACCCTCGACGCGCGGGTCGTGGCCCTGGACAAACACACCGGCAAGGTGGTCTGGAACAAGAAGTTCGGCGACCACAGTGCCGGCTACACCATGACCGGCGCGCCGGTGCTGATCAAGGACAAGACCAGTGGCAAGGTCCTGCTGATCCACGGCAGCTCGGGGGATGAATTCGGCGTGGTCGGGCAATTGTTCGCACGCGACCCGGACACCGGGGAAGAAGTGTGGATGCGGCCTTTCGTCGAGGGCCACATGGGGCGCCTGAATGGCAAGGACAGCACCCCGACCGGCGACGTCAAGGCACCGTCCTGGCCAGATGACCCCACCACCGAAACCGGCAAGGTCGAAGCCTGGAGCCATGGTGGCGGCGCCCCTTGGCAAAGCGCCAGCTTCGATCCGGAAACCAATACCATCATCGTCGGGGCGGGCAACCCGGGGCCTTGGAACACCTGGGCGCGTACCTCGAAAGACGGCAACCCGCACGACTACGACAGCCTGTATACCTCCGGCCAGGTCGGTGTAGACCCGAGCACCGGCGAGGTCAAGTGGTTCTACCAGCACACCCCCAACGACGCCTGGGACTTCTCCGGCAACAACGAACTGGTGCTGTTCGACTACAAAGGCAAGGACGGCAAGGTGGTCAAGGCCACCGGCCACGCCGACCGCAACGGCTTCTTCTATGTGGTCGACCGCAACAATGGCAAGTTGCAGAACGCCTTCCCCTTCGTCGACAACATCACCTGGGCCAGCCATATCGACCTGAAGACCGGGCGCCCGGTGGAAAACCCCGGCCAGCGCCCGGCCAAGCCGCTGCCGGGTGAAACCAAAGGCAAGCCAGTCGAGGTTTCACCGCCATTCCTCGGCGGCAAGAACTGGAACCCCATGGCCTACAGCCAGGACACCGGCCTGTTCTACATCCCCGGCAACCAGTGGAAGGAGGAATACTGGACCGAGGAAGTGAACTACAAGAAAGGCTCGGCCTACCTCGGCATGGGCTTCCGCATCAAGCGCATGTACGACGACCACGTCGGCACTTTGCGTGCGATGGATCCGACCACCGGCAAACTGGTGTGGGAACACAAAGAGCACCTGCCACTGTGGGCAGGCGTGCTGGCAACCAAGGGCAACCTGGTGTTCACCGGCACCGGCGATGGTTTCTTCAAGGCCTTCGACGCCAAGACGGGCAAGGAGCTGTGGAAGTTCCAGACCGGCAGCGGCATCGTGTCCCCGCCCATCACCTGGGAGCAGGATGGCGAGCAGTACATCGGCGTGACGGTCGGCTACGGCGGTGCGGTGCCGCTGTGGGGTGGCGACATGGCCGAACTGACCAAGCCCGTTGCCCAGGGTGGCTCGTTCTGGGTGTTCAAGATCCCGAGCTGGGACAACAAGACCGCCCAGCGGTGATCGCCTGAGGTGGCGTATACCCGGGGCCGCGTTGCGGCCCCTTCACCTGGTGCTTACACCCACGAGAGCCATTCGCCATGAACTACCTGCCCATTGCCCTGCTGTTGGCGCTCTCGCCTGCCCTGGCCGCACATGCCGAAGACGCTGGCGACGATGCCCCACTGACCATCAACGGCTGCGTCATCGCCGAAGCCAGCCAGTGCCCGGGTGCCAACCTGCGCGGCGCCAACCTGGCCAACCAGGACCTGCGCAAGATGAACCTGGCCGGCGCCGACTTGCGCGACGCCGACCTGCGCCACGCCCAACTGGACCTGGCCAACCTGGAAAAAGCCCGCCTGCAAGGCGCCAACCTGACCCGCGCCAGCCTGCAGCAGAGCAACCTGCGCCTGGCCGACCTGAGCAATAGCCACCTGGTGGCCATTCAGGGCTGGGGCCTGTTCGCCCAAGGCGCGCAGTTCGAGAACGCCGACCTCAGCGCGGCCTATCTGCAGTTCGCCCGGTTGTCCGGGGCCAAGTTGCACAAAGCCAACCTGCAGGCTGCGGACCTCGAAATGGCCTGGCTCAGCAAGGCCGACCTGCAGGAGGCCAGGCTGACCGATGCCAACCTGCAGGAGGCCAAGTTCGGCCAGAGCAACCTGGCGCGCGCCGACCTGCGCGGGGCACGGCAGCATTACGGGAATTTCCAGGAGGCCAACATGGAGGGATGCACAGGCTGCCCCGAAACCTGGGACAAGTGACTGATTGCGCTGCCTGTAGGAGCGGCC